>CAZVPA010000065.1:8402-12980 GCA_964628995.1 uncultured Nitrososphaerota archaeon
AATATTTAGAGTAATTTTCCTATCTCTTCCTCCAAAATTTTGTCTATCTCTTCTTCATCTAAGGAAGGTATTTCTGCCTCCACTTCTGCTGGGACTTCCTCTATAGCTTCGGACTCAAATGGTAGAGGCGTTGGTGGAGTAATTATTGTTATTACATTTTGATAGACAAATCCATCACTATCTAAGAATAGATCAAAGAAATCCTCACCCGGGTCTATTCCAAGCCCCCCTAGGATATCCCTGACATGTCCATATATCCGCTCGTATCTACCATAGTTATCTGTGAATATCCTATTTATGATTACTCTTATCTGCCTCCTGATAATCTTCCTAGCCAACTTAATCAGGTGTTCTTTCCTCATGTCAGCCGAAACCGAATATTTCATGGTCTCCCGCAATGTCTTTATTATTCTATCCTTCATGACTCTAATTTTCTTGGCAAAAGCATTCAACCTTTGACGAGCAGACATATAGGGGTTCAAATGTTCTTGATGAAACACACTGTCGAGCGCTGATGAACTAATGAAGCTTATTAGCTCTAGCGATCGTCTAGAACCAAAATCCTTATCACTAACAACGAGACGCGGATATGTCTTAACATTATGTAACTCCCTCATTATTCTGAATATGTCGTTTATGAGAGACACACTTATAGGCACACTCTCCACATTCATAAACATGTGCCATGACTCTATTGACCCTAACAGATTCTCCATTCCGTATTCTGGCAAAATAGGTATACTCATAATACTTGTGAGACTCATATTTCTATCTACAATATCCCTGAGAAAGTCCGCATCTGGATCCCTTACATTATCTTCCCGAACATAGAACACATGCCATAGCTTGGCCTCGTCAGTATCAGAGATAAAGAGATTAACATCTCTTGTGTCGAAATCAGATCCCAATAGTATTGGTTTGAGTAGTGCCACTATTATGTCCGCAATCAGCTGATTTGTTAATTCGTAACCCTCCTGGTATTTTCCAAGGACATTCTTCACATAATAATCAAGCTTGGTATTGCTTAGTGGGAATATTGCATCCGCAAAATTGAACGATAGCAAGTATGAAAATATGAAGTTAAAGAACTCCGCCTGGTAGGTCTTAATTCTAGCCAGCTCAGGTATCACGGCAAAATCAATAACATATGTTTCAGGGGAGATATCCTTTATGTACTTTATTAATACAGATCCAAAACCCGCCCCTGTACCACCCCCTAGACTTCTAACAGTTATTATTGTCATAGGGAAACTGCCACCAAAGAAACTAGAGATTGTATCGGCGACAAGTCTCAGTCTTGATTCTTTTGCGTGATTCAACCCCAAAAATACATTTTTTCCAAGACCTCCACCCCTCACATAAATGGATATACAATTTTCTTCTGGCACGCTAAGATCCTCTGGAAGATCAAGCTGGGTAAACTTATGATACATTGCTTCCTCCTCAGATGTATCAATCAGTAATATGTGGGGCCTCATCTTGCCTTCGATCTCCGAGGCAAATCTAGAGATCCTCAATTTTTTCATTCCCCCTAACTCCTTATGTTCGGTTATTATGTCGCAAATATTCTTCCACACCAACGGTACTATGTTTATTCCTGTTGTTCCTATACCTAGAATCATAACAGCATTGATTATATCTGTAGGTTCATGCAACGATTCATCCTCCAACCGCCCCCTAGATTTTCTTTTCCTAACCATAGGTAACACCAACATCTCTACGAGTACTATACTATAAGTATCAAAATTCTACTTAAAATTGTGGTTGTTTTATATACAATGCCTTTTCCACAACTAGAAGTTCTACCAATAACCTATAGAAGAGATCTAAATGAGAAGGAACTAATACCATTTAATTATGTTGGATAGGTCATAGTTACAGCTCGGACACCTTAATTTGTTATCGAATAGTATTTTTATGGGAATGGATGATACTCTCTTTATTAATAGTTGCCCGCAGTTTGGACAGTATGTATTCTCATATTTAGTATTGGGAAAGTCAGCAACATACACAAATTTTATCCCTAGGGACTGCGCGGTACCTGCTAGATCCATCAGCTTTTCTTTTTCCATTTGCGAGAATGAGGAATATTTATATTCGGGATGGAATCTCAAAATATGAAATGGGACATATTCAAGGCCTAGATCTACCAGCTTTTTTACTATTTTGATCAAATGGATCTTCTCATCACTTATCCCGGGTATGGGGAGATATGTTATTTCAAGATGCCTCTTCTTATTAGATATAAGCATGAGTTTATCCCAGATGTATTGGTAGTACTTACTGTTGGCTCCAATAATTCTAGCTATTTTTGGTGGGAACTTCAAATCAACCACAAAGGCATCAATAACACTTGAAAGTCTATTCAGCAAATCTAGTGTCAGGTATCCAGCAGTTGATAACGTCAAAAATAGGCCTCCCCTTTTTTTAAGTTTCTTCGCGGTATCGATTATGTATTCTGCATATATTTCAGGTGCACTATGTGCGAACGATACCCCCGAAACCCCATAATATTCCGCGATACTGACTATCTTACCTATGTCCCAAAATATTGTGTCTGAAGGCACAGTCTTCGTTATCTCCCAATTGATACACCATGGGCAGTCAAGATTACAGGAGTAGAAACCAAGGGAGAGAACATATGTACCAGGAAAGAAGTGGAATAGTCTTTTCTTCTCAATAAAATCAATCTGCCAGTTAGATATCCCGCCTCTAATATTTATTTTTTGTCCATCAAAAAACCGTACCCTACATTTACCATATTGTTTAGGGGGGATTTTACAGTGATGCTCACATAGATCGCAATTGTATCTTTTGGGCATCTTTATGGCGAAGACTAATATAGTAGACCAACATATTTTGTACTTTCGGCATTGTTCAGAATTATCTCGGCTATCGCCAGTATTTCTTCTGATTGGGTATCATATCCTAGCGCTTTGTATACCATTCCGAGGAGGATGAGCCTCCCTATGATCCTAACCAGTGACATGAGGGTTCTCTTTTTGGTCTCTAGAAACCTTTTACGGAAATTTGTATAGCGGTCAAGGAGTTGCTCTATATCCGGATCTGTGGCGATGATTCTTTCTATATTATCTTTGAGGTTCTGTATTTTTTGTTTTGTTAGTTCTAGGAGCCTTATCACTAGCCTGAGGGCACAATACGCCATCAATCCATTGTTCTCCGTCCTCAGGCCCTTGCTGAATTCTTCTATGGCGTTCAGCAGGTGGTCGATTGGTGTTACTGATATGAGATCATTTACTTGTAGTGGATACTTCCCGAGTATGTCTTTTTTGAGTCGTTCTATTTCCTCCTCCAGTTTGCTTTTTGTTTTTTCGAGTTCTTCTATTTCCCGTCTATGTTTAGTTATTTTTTCTAACTTCTTATTTAGACGACAACATTTGCTGTTCATTTTGTCTAGTGTGTCTATGATTTTTTCTATGTGGGGTATGATTCTGTCTGTGGTTTCTATGTTTGTTTTTGATATCATGTCTATGAGTTCGTCTATGAGGCCTAGTAGTTCTAAGGAAAAAATGGCCTTGCTACGAACGAGTTCTGGTATAGAGGCTTCCATCCTTATGATTTTTTCTCTGAATTTTTTCAGTATATTGTCTAGTTTGTCTATGGTGGATTTGTATTCGTTCCTTATTTTTTTGGTTGCATCGATTAGGCTTTCTGGTTTTTCGGTCAATCTGCTCACCTATAGTGCTTCGAGGATACCAAGGATATGTTCTGCTTCTTCTGTTAGTTGGTGTCCCAGTTTTTTCCTTATGTCTATGTAAGCGTTCTTGAAGATTTTCCAGAGTTCTTGGGGTATCATCCGGAATAGTGTGTCCAGTATTTCTTTGTGGTCTATGCCTATCAGTCTGGTCAGTATGTGGTATATTTGGTCGTGTAGCTCTTCGAATGTGCATATGTCGTTGTTTAGGATGTCCAGTATTTCCTGGATTATTTCGGATATTGTTCTGGATAGTTTGTTTTCTGGTGCCATGTGGATTAGAAGGCTTATGTGTTTGGGTGTCTCGGTTTGGGGTTTTTCTTTGATGAGTAGTTCTATTTCTTTTTTTCCTCTTAGTTCTTTTATGTGTTCTAGTATCTTGTGTATACAGTCTTCGTATTGGCCTATTTTGGTTTCTAGATCATCAATGTTTTTTTGGAGTCTACCTAATTTTTCTCTCAACAATCCGATCCGTATTTCCTCAACATACCTGATATTTCTAAGCAGATTTTGTTCTAATATCCCTAGGATTCCAAGCTTATCTTTTTGTCCATCACTACCAGTCTTACTCATTTATTCCTCGCCCACATACATTCTTACCTTGGAGCCGTTGCGTAGCTGTAGTAAGGCCAGAATTGATGACGATATTCTCATAATATCCATTGGAATTTCATCATAACCACTTATACGTATATTTCTTAGTTGAACCACCTTCCCAGTTTCGAGATCCTGAAGCAGAATCTTCTTGTTTGGACGCAACATCTTTTCCATTTTCTCCAATACTACACGATTTATCTCAATGGTGTTTGAGAAATCTGGGAACTCCTCAATCGTGAACATACCGACAATCGACCCCCCAACAC
>CAZVPA010000066.1:0-12743 GCA_964628995.1 uncultured Nitrososphaerota archaeon
ATACTTAGTGAAAGAATAATAGTCGCTAATAATATATAAGCTTTTTCTTTTTCGGAATACCAACCAAGATCAATAGGAACATAGGTGCATATAGAGGCGTTGCCGCACAGGACATAGTGGTTGGGTTCACGAGTATGAGATCTGTAATATCACCACATAGAAAGGTCGATATCACAAGCATTATTTCCAAGAATCAAATATAGAGTAGACTGATGTGGTGGGTATTCCAAGATAAAGATTGTACTTGTTTGTTGCTTTCACTAGAACTATTAGCACATAAATGTTCTTTTTCTGTGTTCTATGGGGAGTAGAATTGTTATTAGTAAAGGGTCTTCTTGAGGCATCAATATGCGTACTGATAGGTAGTATAATCATGGGTATAATTCTTGGTTTCCCACCATACTCCTATGAGATCGACATGTTCTTTGTCCTAATATATTCTGTATGCCTATCTATGGTACACTTTGATGATGAGTACTGCTCAACGATCCTAATAGCAAGCTACCACGCGGGGGCTATATATGATAAGGCCGTATCTCTCGGCCTACTGGTTCATAGGTTCACATTCATAATACTAATAGTGGTAGTGGCCCTAGCCCTAATAAATGAATACAGGAAATATGTTAGTTGGTAAGGGGAGTCGGAGACACATATTAGGATATCTGGGTGTTCTCTATGAACAAGCCATCATATGTTTATTATTAATGCTACAGTATCCAAAAATTATGTGAGAGTGTTTATCCACTTGGCGTGGGGGTTTTTGGGTCAAAGGAATGATCCGTCCATTTTTAAAAATGCTATTTGGAATAAAATACTTGGCGGCATGATGGGGATGGCGGCCAGTACGGAGGTGGGAACTATGCTGAAAATTGAGAATTTGGAGGCAGGTTATGGTCGTGAGGTCATACTTCATGGCATCAATGCCGAATTCAAGAAGAAGACACTATTGTTGGGTCCGAATGGTTCCGGAAAAACCACACTGTTTAGGACGATATGTGGCCTAACAAGAAAGATTTCTGGGAGAGTAACAATAGATAATGTAGACATAGACAAGGTTGAAGGGGCATCAGGTTTACTCATGACAAATATTTCAGAGGTATACCGGCTACTATACTATATCCCAACATACAACTTGGCCAAGCTATATCTGGATCTCCTTGAGGGGGATATGGGATTGTTTATTGAAGTGGTCTCAAAGTTTGGGCTTAATAAGGATTTCCTACGTAGGAGGAAGCTCTTTGAGTTATCCGCGGGCCAACAAAAAATCGTACTGAACGCAATAACATTGGCCACAAATGCGAAGGTAAAGCTTTTTGATGAACCCTTCGAACAGCTTGACCCAAAGAGGAAGGATGTCCTGATAGAGTATCTAGAAAAAGATGGGAGCATATCCATAGTGTCGACACATGAGACATGGCTAATAAAGAAACTCTGTAAGGAGTCATGGGATGTCGCATTTATGTTTGATGGTAGGATATATGGTGTCCTCCCCCTCGAAAAACTACTCAATGCGTATCTATTCTTTGGAGAGAGACCAGACGCCATCCTCACAGTTAAAACAGGTACGGTGACTTTTTCTATCGTAACGGAGCCTGTAGGGAAACCGCTTAGTGATATTTTGTCTCTTGACTACATATATAAGCTTGCGTAGGGTGGTGAGTATGGGGAAAATATTATCCCGATATTTCAAGACATCATTACTACATTATATGCTTAATCCATATTTGTGGTTCTGGGCGATAATATTCATGGGCTTCTGGGCCGCGATGGGTGCTTTTGTTTTTTCCAAGGGAACACCCACGGAGTATGTATCATACCACTTTGCATCAATGTATGGACAATTGCTAATACTATGTGTGGGATCTGTGGCAATAGGGATAGTCCAAGGTCTCTATTATGCATCATTCTCAATAAGATTTATGACCAAATTTAGCAAGTTAAACTCGAGAAGGTTTTACATGGAGCATTTCCTGAGTACAATTACGGCGTTAATAATATTCTCGCTGGTTCTATGGCTAATACAAGTAGCGTTCTACTATATAAAATTTAGTGAGGTATACCTACCAGAAAGGCCGATCGGCCTGGCACTCGCGGTATTATTATCGGCATGCTTTATCTATGCGTTCTCAATATTTGTGACATACCTAACGATATGCCTTAAGAACAAGGTAATAAGAATGCTCATGTCCTATATAACACTAATGCTTGGTTTTGTAGCCTATGCAGGATTCTGGATAGACTTCAAGAAATTAAGTCTGCTATTGCCCTTCTACTTGATATCAGCATTGACATTCTACTTTTACATGAATGAAAAACCATATACTGGGGCCATCATAGATAATATGCTCGCGCAAACACATGGTAATGTCAAAGAAGAAGCATTATTGGAGCCATCATTAGCAATAGTATCAATGATCTTATGGACAATAGCACTCTCAATAGCAAGCATTTTCCTCATAAAGAAAGCGAAGGGGGTGAGTATAGAGGAACTACAACTATAGATCACATAACTAGTTATTAAAGTATTACATATCCAGAGAGGAGAATCGGATGGATCGGTTTGGAGAAAGGACAAAGGCTATTATTGAGATCCTTTTCTTTCTCACCATTCTCATATCTGTTTTTGTAGCGGTTGACATCATCATTGAGCAGGCATATGCTCATTGGGTAAAGAAGGGGGTAATGATAATTCTGGGTGTGCTTGTAATTTTGCTTAAGAAAAAACCTAGGGAGTATGGTATAGTACCCAGTAATCCTAAGTTAAGTATTAAATGGTCATGTATTATAATGCTGATCTTTATAGTCCCAGCAGGCATACTAGCTATCCCAAATAGTGTTGTTTCCTATTCAAGACTTCTAGTAGACTTCATATGGTTTATGATCTTTACTGGTGTTGCCGAAGAGGTTGTGTTTAGGGGGTACATCCAGTCTAGACTTAATGAGTGTTTCACGAGGGAGTATCAGGGTTTCGTAGGCTTCAGGGTTAGATGGCATGAGGGGACCCTGATCACAGGCGCATTAATCTTTGGGCCAATGCATCTATTGAATGCGATAGACTTCAGAACAGGAGAAATAAACGTTGATTTCTCGTTGGTATTTGTGGTTATTATGGCGTCACTATTTGGTGTTTTCTTCGGGGTGATCAGGGAGGTATCTGGCGACATAATCATATGTGCAGTATTCCATGGGATCCTGAACTTCACCACAATGTCTCTGCTCATGAGAGCTATGGGAACATCCTACTGGGTGCCTCTGGCAATAAGCTTCTCTGTATTCTTTGGTTTTCTATTCGAGAAATTTATTGGGGACTTCACGCGGGAGGCGACCTGAGGCTTGATCCAAGCTTTCTAGTTTTTATCCCCCAGTGATAGTTTGATCCCCTAAACATATGTTAGTCTACCGTTTACTATCCTGGCACACTTGGTATATTTATGCTCATAGGTCTTGTCAGCCTCTATTATGTGGATCACTCTGAATCCTGCTGCTAGTAGGGCGTCAGATATAAGCTTCCTGTGGCATCTCCATGGTATCCTCTCCGCACACATGATGACGCTTCTTTTTCTTCTCGCTATACTTACGATCCTTCTGAATGCTTCCTTCCATGTGTTTGTCTCCATCCATGCCGCGTAGTTTCTGTATCCCTCCGCGCGGAAGCATTTATATTTTTCGGCTCCCTCTACGTGCCCCCTATACCCACCCATTTCCTTCATCCAGTAGTACTCTATGCCTATATTTCTAAGGGCTCTTTCTAGGTTCTCCTTGGTGAAGTGAGGATACTTTCTCGATGTTGGGAATCTCCTCACATCAAATAGTACCTCTATGCCGAAGGTCTTTAGGATGTCCATGAACTCGTTGATGCTTCTGTTAGAGTGCCCGATAGTATATATAACTCTCATAATACCCCCAAATATTTCTGGAAAATTCAGTTTTGAATAATTCACCTAGTTTTCCCATAGCTCATCTACAGCCAGATCATGAAGTCAAAGCAATGATTATATGAGGAGAGCTGTATGTCATTATTTCTTCTGGAGTTTTTCTAATATGCTCGGCGCAAGGTCTAGCGTTATATTGTGTATATCCCTAATTATTAGATATCTAAAAGGGTAGTTATGGATGTACTATTGCTATCATTACCTACGGTACCACTTCCCAAATATCACAACCGTTTTCTAGACCGATATTGTATCGGTATATGTGTTCTTATATGGTATGCGGATATCTTTATAGACAGTTGTAAAAAATCTAGCGGACATCATATCAATAGTAACCTTTAAATAGGTTCATACAATATTGTTATATAATTGGGGAGGTGGTATCGGATGAAAAAAATATTCAACATAAGATTTGGGACGGACACATATTGGGAGACGATGCGTGCATTGGATAACCTTAAGAGGACATATGGGGATGACATAGAGATACACATCCTTAGGAATGGTCGGGATGTAAACATAATCATAGACGTTAAGGATGAAAAAAAGGTTAGGCTTGGAGACATCGAGGCAATAAACTATTTACTCTAATGTAGCCTATTCCCTCTTTTTTATTTAGCCCAATCAATCTTTTTCTCCATCAGTTGAATTATTTCTTCCTCTATACCCTTTTCTCTCATCTTGCAGAGTGAATATGTACATGTCAATGGTCCGGTTCCCGACTCCCGTAGGGATTTTGCCAGTATTTCACCAGTCTTTCTTACAGTTTCTAGGATACATCGAGCCGAAAGGAGTGTTCTATAGCCCCTAATCACCATCACCGTGGCGTGCTGAGGTAATATACTTAGTAGGGTATTCCTGAGGACACATGGGATCTCGACATAACCAAATAAGGGGTCGCAGGCGAGGCCTTGGAGCCCAAGCATAACAATGCCTACACCACTAAATATCTTCCCGATTTTTTCCTCCATAGGCATAGTACTATTGCTCAGTCTGAGATCGATCAGGGCGGCTGTGGCCATGGCGATAGAGGTTCCAATCTCCGCAAGACAACCATGCTGGGCTCCAGCCACGGACATGTTATTGGCAATGAACGCACCAATAGCCGCCGCGGTATAGTGGGCATATAAATACTCTCTAGATTTCTTCTTAAAGCCATGTTCCTCAGCAGACGCTCTTAAATTCGCAGGGAGGATCCCAGAAGCCCCACCCGTTGGTGCACTAACAACGACTTCCATCTCAGCATTAAGGAGTTGATTACGTAGAGTATAGCTCAGGAGTTTTCCAGCAAGATCACCTCCATCAAACCTGAAGTCCTCTATCTCCGAGCGAATGTATGTGGAGTACTGTCCATACTCAACACTCTTCACATTATTATCCCACATGAGATCCCTAACAAAGGCCATGAATTTCTCCGAATTCTTGAAGATGCTTGTCTCGTAGCGATAGATAATCTCACCAAACATGCCTGTGTTTGGGTCTTTATGTCTCTTAGCCAGATTCTTGGCGATGGAGTCAAGTTTTAGGTACATATTTGTGCCCTTCTTGAGGGAGTCCCTAAAGCTATGGTATCTCCCAAAGTTTTTAAGTGTATTGGCATCAAAGTATACCCAGATTGGTATCTCAGAGCTGAAGAGATCCTCGATATCCCTCTTGAGCTCCTCACCATCAGGTACCGATTCGGGTATCTTATAGAAATCATGGATATTTTCGACACCCCCGTCTCTCCTATGTCTATGCAGTATAGCTCCAGCAACACTGATTACGCCACCACCCAACGAGT
Organism: uncultured Nitrososphaerota archaeon; assembly: GCA_964628995.1. Lineage (GTDB taxonomy): Archaea > Asgardarchaeota > Njordarchaeia > Njordarchaeales > Panguiarchaeaceae > Panguiarchaeum. The sequence goes on from CAZVPA010000066.1 coordinate 5,716, forward strand.
GGAAATTAAAGGAAAACTGATAGCTCTTTTTCTGGTACTCAGTATATATAGCTAGGCCATAGGACCCAGAAAAATGGCCTCTGCTCAACCCTATGTTTTTATGCTGTAAGAGGTCATTCTCCTCCTTATATTTATCCCTAAGTAGCTTCTTGTAGTCGCTAAGCCTCCCTATGTTTTTGGCATCAAAATAACCCCCCATAAGCCCCAGAATTGTCGCTCGAATCGTCCTATGGCCGATAAAAGACGGCCTCTCAAGCTCTGGATCGGAGCAAGTAATGGAGATCGAGAGTGATTCCAGGTACTCATCTATGTTCTTCTTAGAGAAACTAGGGAATTCCTCATCGAGGAACGATAACCTATATGCCAAGTATCCAGCAACAAGTGGGGCAGAGGTATGGGAACTCGAGGGACCAAGTATAGGCTTCAAAACCTGATGTACAGTCCAGATCTTCCCCAAACCAACCACCTGCGGGGATCAACACCAACAAAATAACTACTAAAAAAGGAAATAATGAAAGACTATATACATCTATCCTTTTTGATGGTCATACAACTAATGAGTAGGGCACAATTAACTAGGATAATCATTGAAATGATGGGTTGTGATGCATGCTACTACATATCATTGGTCTACTCGGTGTTCCCCATGAATTCTAGATATACTGGTTTTCCATTCAGACATACGAGAAAGCCCATCACATCATCGCATCTTATGATGTAGGCCTCCTCGCAACCAATACTATCTACTCTCTCTAGGTGTGCCTCCATGAGTTCTCTTAGAAGTGTCCTGGTGGGTTTTCTCTTTCTTCCTCTTTGGGCCTTAGCATAGATGTCTATAAGTATGGACTTTACTGTGTCATTGAGGTGTTTTTGTGGGTTTGGAATATTGTATATTTCTCCCCACACCAGTTCGTTTTTATAGTATATTATTACGCCGTTCGCATTTTTTGGTACCTCTATATCGCCCTCTATCCCCTCAAGAAGTTCCACTAGATCGCCCGTTCTTGAATGTATATGGAATGCTCTCAAGTGGTTAGCTATGGCACTCCACGTCCTACCCTGAAGCATCCTCATTGTTGACAGTTTTGCTCTAGATCTCGTCATAACCTCGGACCTAAGTGTTTCGAATCGTGAGACGTATAGGCCCTTACTCACATAGTCGAAGTCCTCATCCCAGTCGCTCCATCGTCCAGGCTCGACGCAGAGGCATAGAGCGAGGACGTGTCGTCTTGTGGTTGGTATTGGATGGATGCTTCCTGAGAGTTTGTGGGGCTTTATGGAGATTTGTTCTGTTGGGGGTAGTATTATTGTTGTGCCCAGTACCCTGTTTTGTTTTCCACCTTTTAGTACATCGCCTCTGAAGCAGATCACGTGTTTGTCTGATAGATTCTCGATCCTTAATAGGTTGACGACACCCTCTTCGCTTACTTCAGTCACCTTTACTAGATTTTGTCTTGTGGCTATATCGAGGGGTATAACATCAGTAGGTCTTGTTTGTGTATTTATGAAGACTATTCTGAAGTCCTTGATTGAGAGTTCATCTACTATCTCGACATTCCCCAAAAGTTCGTCTAAAGCTACCAAACTAATCACCCATGATGTTTGGGGTCGTTTATTGCTACTGGTTAGAATCTACTATGAGTATTTATAAGGATATCTATTTTTCTTCGTGCTCAATAATACCTGTGAAATCGTCCCCATAATATAGCGTCAATATATGGCTATATCTGATTGGGTATAATAAATCCATAGTCCCGATGTAGTGCTATCAATCTGATTTCTATATGTGTAACAACATTAATCTGTTAGATTTGGATGATTTTATTCTGTGTTTTTTCCAATAGTGATTGGTCTTAGATTCGGTAGTGTATATGGATACTTAAGCATTATCAATATCCCCCGCACAGGATTGGTATATGGTGCGAAGTACAATACTATAGCAATACTGGATATCAGTAAGTCAATGTAATAATATTAGTATCGATAGGACAGATAGCCAGATAATAATAACCCACTGGAGCATAGAAATCCTCTTATCTAGAGAGTCTATTCTTTTGTCCAGCGCGTCGATCCTCTTATCTAGAGAGTCTATTCTTTTGTCCAGCGCGTCGATCCTCTTATCTAGTCCGTTGATTCGGGCAACAATGTCTTCAAATCTCGCATCAACATATCTTATTAGATCCAATTTTGTTGATTCTATTAATCTCATGAGTCTATCAATGTCGTCTTTTGACGCCACCCTACCAAGTGCGGCTCTCGCTATCATCTCCAGAAGGTTTGGGTCCTTACATATTTCTACTGCCACGGCCTTGACTAGTGAGGGGTCGACATCATCATCCAAAATAACCACCCGTAATAAGAATATCTAAAGATATATAAAAACCAAATACAAATTTTCACTCATCATTTATGGTGATTTTCTGGGAATCTATATCCATATCGTGTCCCCAAGACGGGATTTCTTGACTCCCTTAAATAGATCCTAAGCTCATCAGGAGTTTCTCCCCCATGAGATTATCGGTTTTTCCCTGTACTTTTGTGGATGATGGCATGCCTTTTCTCCCCTATGGCGAATATATCGGGTGCATCAAATATGCATATTACGTACCCAATAATCTGGTACATATCAACGCTGAACGATGCCTATAGTACATCGGTATACTTGAACACGATAAGTATAAGGCTGAATAATGGGTTTTATTACATTTTTTATTGAATAAAATTGTTCACCAAGGGGTACATGATGAGCGAGGAGTCACTCAAGGAACTTGAGGAATGGCTATATGAGGAGGAAAAACCAGCTACAAGGGAGCATAAACCACCAGAGGAGAAACCTAAGGCAAGAGTAAGAGTGAAGGTTGAGGCACCCCCAAGATATAGGATTCAAGTAATAATGGGTATTATTGGTGGCATAATCCTATTCATTGTTGGTGCCGTGGGTAGTGCGGGGTTCTATGAGGTAGCCACAGACTATGCAATAAGTATGGGGATAATCCCAGCGGAGTATGGAGGCTTGTTCATGAGTTTTCTCAAACTCTTAGCCTTGGGGGGCGGCCTAACCGTTATTGTGGGGAGCCTCATGATACCTAAGATTCGTGGGCTAGGGAACTGGCTTATTGGTATTGGTGCTGGGATATCCCTAATATCCGTCCTCACTAAGGTATTTCTCCTCGGGCCCGTGATCCAACAGTACGTCTCCCAGTCATATAACAATGTATCCTATCTGTTTGAGGCCCTCAGGCTACTCGGTGTTGAGATAGGAGTTATGGGTCTTGGGGTCCTCCTCTCATTTATGGCCACATTTGAGAGGTATCGATGGACAATAGTGATTGGGATCATGTCCTTCTGCTCCATGCTGGCTGGGCTGAGTGCTGACCCCAAGATTTTCGAGTACATAAGAAGTCTCCTAGGGATACCGCCAGAGTATGGGATATATGTGGAATACCTAGTTAGGTTCCTAATGTATATCGGGGCTGTTCTTCTGGTAATAGCATTGCTTGCTGGTGCAGGATATATAGGCCTATCCAAGTCTGTCATAATAATATGTATGATAGCCACAATATTCCCAGTAATATCGATAATACTCGACTTCACAAGCATATCCAGCTATCTGAGTATCCATGCCCTCGTACAATATATAAGGATGGGTAGTGCCATAGGGGTATATGTCGGCGGCATATACTTTATCAGGAAGGCCTAGCTTTTCTTTGTGATTCCGAGATTTTCCACTATTTTTTCTAGGGCCTCTTTTGGGTCATCTATTCCTAGAACCAGTCTTTCGAAGGGACATAGATCACCCCTCTCTGTTCTTATAGCATCCACAATTTTTCCGAAACCATAGCTTATTCTTCTTCTCTCCAAGAAATCCCTTGCGTGGGTGCTCATTATTAATCCAAACACATATAGGGGCCTCCTGTTCGCAACCACCATCGCCGCTGCCTTACCAATAACCCTATCAGCAACAATATTTTTGTCTATTTTTTCTCCCTCATACAGTACGGCCTCAACAACGGGCCTTATGCCTCCTTTCTTTGAGTAGTAAAGTATTTTTCCTCTACTATCCACTATGACTAGCGTGTATTCCCTGAGTAGGTCTGCTAGGTAGTCCTTCCTTGGGATCGGCATCTCAACAACCTAGAAGCCATACAGTTCGGATGGTTGATACAGGCCCCCAAATATTAGGAAGTATATTGCCGACCATAGATATATTGACAATAGTGTGGAGAACCAGAATAGGATGAACGGTTTTTGGAGGGTCCTACTTAATCCATCAGACTTCTCCCCCAAAATGGCTATAAGCACTACATACAGCAAGATCAGGATGAACGCATAGTAGATGAATTGTCCCTCTATGAATGCTAGGGTGAGGGTGAAGCCATGGAATATCCCGAATGCCACAAGTATATGCTTGGGGTATTCCTCCCTATGATAGCTGGTGTATATTGCCTCGGAGAGGGCTAGGGAATAGACGAAGAGTAGTAGTCCTCCAAACATTATGATATGGCCAAGTATCTCATCCAGAAAATAGGCCCACTCCTTCACTGTAGGTTCTGAACCCTCCGGCATCCTTACGTCAATAGCATTCGCGGACCAATGAAACCCATGTCCATAGAAATGTAGGATTGCCGATAGAAGTATTAGATATTGGACTCCCTTGGGCGCATCATTAGGCATGATATTCCTTATGAGCTCGATAAATATTATACCTATCACTGGGAGATAGAGTACTAGGTCTACCATGTCTGGGAGCCATCTAAGACCAGACCTCGGGGCCACTAGAACTACGAGATATGGGGCTATGACAACCAAGAAATATACCACCGAGTATGTGGTAAGGATACTATATACCCTCAAGGCATCATTTGCCTCTCTCAGCTCCATACTGGCACACCTTTCTGAGGATGCATCTCTCACATAGGGGTCTTGCCCTACATACCTCCTTACAGTGTCTCACAATTAATGCCCGAAATTCCTTATATATCTCCAAACTCTTAGGCATATTTTCCTCCACAAACCTCCTCACGTACTCATAGTCATCATTCTCTATGATTCCAAGGCGTCTAAACAGTCTGATAGTATACCTATCAACGGGAAATATTGTCCTTCCACAAGCATAAAGTATTATGTTATCAGCAGTCTCTCTACCAATACCAGGTATATCAAGCAACCATACTCTAATATCCTCAATGGGCATCATACACAGTCTCTCCACGCGGCCATCAAGCTCCCCCACTAGACGCTCAATGAACCTCTTTATCCTTACGGCCTTCACCCTCTGAAACCCTGCGGGCCTAATAATCTCCACAAGCCTGCCAATATCTACAAGATATAGAGACTCAACATTCAGCATCCCAAAATTCTTCAGATTCTGTATCGCTCTAAAAGCATTATTCCAATTAGTTCCTTGGACAAGTATCGCACCAATAATTATCTCAAGTTTCGTCTCCGCTGGCCACCACCCCTGTGGACCATAAAAACCAAATAACATATCGTATATCCTATGGAGATAGCGTTTATGGATGCTACTGGCGATAGATTTCAACAGCTTCACCAGGAAATATCCATCAGTAGCCAAACACATCCACTTACCACATAATTATATCTACAATACCTAGTAGAAAAATTCCAAACAAATATGAATAGTAACCCTGAAAGTGATGGCGAGGCAAGTAATATGTATCCCCAACATATTCATACCAATAGCCAAAGCATCAGCTAGAGGAATTAGGAATGAGTATACGAAACTGAAGCTGGTATGATTATTTTTTCCTCGTACAAACCTCAGACTAGATGTTCATTAGTGATTCTCGTATTTGGTCTAGATTTTCCGAAATCCTAACTTGCTCCAATATTCTTCTCACCGTCTCCGGATCTGCAGTGGTGGTTATTTCGGCGATAATATAATAACCGTCCCTATAATGTACCACTATTTTTGATCCATCGATCTCTGCGGTGGAGATATTTTCCCCTAACATGAATAGGTTATCGATTATGCCTGGGTCCCTGTTTATCCTGTCGGAAAGCCTTGTTGATGAAGACACATACCTCAATATAAGTCCCTCCTCCCTACTTACCTCATATATGAAGATATTCATTATTCCATACCTAGATAGTAGATGTCTTGATACTTCTGGATCTAGATATGTGCCTCTTGGAGCGAGGCCTCTTATCGCCTCAACATATCTCGTGACAGCCTCTATATTCACTAAGTATCCATGCCTATGTCTCTCTATGAATCCACTGAGTTCCAATGCCTCAGAAATTCCTGCTGGTAATTCCTCGACATCAAGTACTGTGTATTTGGTAAGTTTTTCTAGGATATCTGGTGGGATCACAATATAGCGTGTTCTCCTACCCTCCTCTATAGTCTGCCTTCTCAGCATCTCGTAGCGTGCCCTTAGGTGTTCCATATGCCTTCTCTCGACACTCAGGTATCCAGCAAGTATTCTAATGATCCTCGATACTATCATCCCCACGATGAAGGATAATACGGCTAGGGCTATTAGTTGCGTTATCCCCACTACCATCTCCACATGATATCTCTATATCTCTCCAAGTATCTTTTTCCAGCATCCCTGCAGTGTTTCAGTACCTCCTTTATATCCTTCCTAGAGCCATAGACACCCACAAGTATGCGCTCCTCATCCCCGCCCACTGACACAAGAACGATGTTTTTCTCTCTGAAAAATCCAATGAGTGCCCTGATACGGTCGATTTTCTCCATACTGCATACGACATCATTAATATGAAGAATAACTCTGTCCTCAGCTTTTGGACTGAAGGCTAGAGGTAGTATGTGTCCATCGTATATAAATGCTAGTTCGGCGCCACAGAGCCTCCTGAGCGTCTCCGCTATGTCATCAACCCTTATGGCGTCCCCACCATGTATAACCTTAAGCAACCCAGCAATACTCCATGGGTCATATATCGTGGTATCAACAAACTTTACGGGAACACCCCCACTATCAAGACCAAGCCTCCCATATAGCTCCCGCGCTGGGATAGAACCCTCAAGATCTCGCTTATGA
>CAZVPA010000067.1:0-12636 GCA_964628995.1 uncultured Nitrososphaerota archaeon
ACCATAGGCATTCCCAAAGATTCTTGGTGGATTTTGAATAAAACCCGTAGATGAACAAAAAGTTAACAATAGATAGTAATAAATGGAACTGAAGGGGTTCACAACAATAATCAAACTGTGTGTGATACCAATGAAATCATTGATGGGTGGTTTGAGAAAGTTATTGGGGGAACCTAGGGTAGAGTTTTCATGTTTTGTCTTTTTTCTTCTCTATTTTGCTCCTGAGTTTTTCTGCGAGGATTTGGCCAATTATTCTCTTCTCTGATTCCGGCATATTTAGCAGTAGTTGCATTATCTCGTCGAGGTATCTATCTGCTCTCTCTATGGACTCCTTGATTATGAATTCTATGAATTTTCTCTTCGCGTTATCGGAGACAAATCTTGCCATCCCTGAATAAATATTGAGGATATGTCTTAGGGAGTTAACAAATCTTTCTCCGCTACTTTCTTTGAGTACCTGCAGGTTGTTTAGTAGGTTCTTGAGACCTTCCCTTATCTTCACCAGTTTTTCGGATTCGTCGTGTAGGATCCTCATGTAGGAGCGGAGGTTCTCGTAGATTCCGAGGAGCTCATCGTATCTCTGTAGAAAATCGCTGAGGGCATTGTCAAGCCTTTTGATGAGGTCTATTTTGCTATGGATATGGTTTGGGCTTATGAGGTCCTCAATAAACATCTGATCCATATATCTCTCGATCAAATCCTTCTGGTTCTCAATCCCCTCGATTATCTGGAGCATTCTGGTCAGGGTATTCATGATCTCGGTGATTCTGCCCCTGAACCTGCTTGGATCCCATAGACCAATACGTAGTATGACTCTACTTCCAATACTTGGTATTTCGTAGGACGTGGGTTTTTCTTGCTCTATCCGCACGCTCTTGGCATACTCAACAATAGCTTCGAGAACTCGCCTATACTCATCACTTATGTGGAGCCCACCATTCCTCCTAAGGTAACCCTCCCTCATCAGAATATATGCATACCTCCTCACCGACGACCTTATCACAAAACCCCGTGTAATAGATCTCCTAATGTACCTCCCCTCCCGCAGTTTTGAGAGAATCCTCGCAACGACATCATACAATTCCTCGATCTCTATACCATCATAAAGATAGACGCCCAAAACTATCGACATCTTATGCTTATTTTGGAAAACACTAAAGAAGAACCTACGGGCTTTCTCCTCACCCAGTTTTTCCACCAGAAGATCATAAATATTCACAATTGCAGAAACTATTTCCCGGTAGCCCTCAGCGACAGAGAAGACATTCCCAGAATCACGCCTCTCCAAGATCCCATGCCTCTCCAAGGAATATATGCTATTATAAGTCTCAACGTAGGATATCCCATCTATAGACTCGGCAACATCCTTAACAGAGACACTTTTCTCCAAGAGTATCTTCAAAAGCCTTATCCTAAAGGGAAGATTCTGCTCCCTACCAGATATATAGCTAGCAAAGTTGCTAAGCCTTATTATTTTCCCAACATACTCCGGTAACTCCCCAGAGCCCCTAGCCTCATTCTTCACTACTACCACCATATTGATTACGATAATGATAACCCATATTTTTATCATAGAAAAAATCAAAATAATTAATTATATCACTATCTTTAGAGATATCATTAAATAATATCACTGTGTAAAGTGAAAAAGGAAAAATTTAAAAGGAAAAAGATATATTAAATATTTCAGGGGGAGGGTGAAAAATCATGCGGAGTCGAGAAAAAAATAAAGACTCTTCCCCCATATTTGATATGGTCTCGCTCTCTGGCCGAATCATAAGGGGGTTTCCTAGGAGTCATTTATATCCGACATGGGGGCATGGGCGCCGCATGGAATCAATAATCTCGCCCAGAAGGAAGAGAAATATATTTAAGAAGTATATGATAGAGCCCATAGAAATCCCATTCTACATATTGCTAATAGACCAGCAGATGGAAAGAGTCGGCAAATTGATCGAAGAAAAACGCATAAAGATGCCGTCGATATGCTTCCTTGGATCACCAGGAATAGGAAAATCAGAGATGGTACGTATGGCGGGTAGGATGATAGCCAGGATTCACAGCCTAGAATACGTAGATTACAATGAGCTTCTATCAAAATGTGGGACAGAGAGGGAACTCATAAGAAAGATAAGGGAAATCAGGAGGAACCCTAGGAAGTATTTTATATTCTTTGATTTGCGACTTACAACAGTGGAACCCTATGATCTAACAGGGATCCTGCGCCCGATAAGGGATGAGGAGAATGATATTACCGTTACCAGAAGTATCCCGCAATATTGGGCATACCTGCTCCGGGATTGTAGGGGGCTACTATTTCTCGATGAGATAACGCAGATTTGTAGGGAGGATGTTATTAGTGCATCATATATGATTGTCCTAGATAAGAAGATTGGTGAGATAGAGCTCAATCCAAGAACTTTGGTTGTTGCTGCTGGTAATCTTAGGGGTCAGACACGGATAGCGAATAATCTTGACCCTGGATTGGCGAATAGGTTTATCCTGTTCTATGTGAAGAGCCCCAATGCGAATGATTATCTGGGCTATTTGGATAGTAAACTGGGAGGAACCGAAGATAGATATGTGGAGCACTATGTATTGAAGCGACTTAGGAGGGTTCTTAGTGATAAGGAGCCTAGAGAGATCACCATCGACCCACGTGTCAGGGCATTTGTTGAGGACTGTGGTGTTAAGGGTAAATATGATCTTGATGGAAAAACAAACTTTGCTTCACCGAGGACTGTGGAATGGCTGAACATTCTGATATATGGGATTGAGGATGTTGAGATAGTAAAGAGAATAGCTTTTGGCTTGCTCGGACGTCGTGCCGGTAGGTTCGTACATATCTGGTTAAGAATGGGTGAGAAGGACATGGAAAATATCGATGAAATATTGAGAAATCCGATATCATATGCTCGGGAAAACCCCGAGCAACTACCCAAGATTGCCAGGATCATCATTAAGAGGTTATATAGGGCATATACTGGCGATGGGGATGATACATTTGGGAGGCTTCTGGATAGGTTCTATAGATTTGTTAAATATCTTGCGGAACTCGGGGCTCTAGGAATCATATCAGAGACTCTGTCTAGGTATCCTAAAAAGTTTATTGAGGTAGTAATCAGAAATATGAACGACCCAGAGCTTAGCCATGTCAAGAATGTTCTACTCTTGAGGCTGGGGGTGAGCTATTAATGACTGATAAGAGGGAGACGTTTTGGAATATTGTTCGTAAACAGCTTTGGAGGTACGAGTGGGCTCTCAAAACGCTTAGAATGTTGAGGATAAGGTATGTACCTAGTAGGGATCATATAGCATATGTGAATAGTTCGTATGAGCTCATACTTACTGATAGATGGTTTGAGCTCGCAGACTCCGCCATCCAGAGTAATTATAAAGATTTCACACCTGGCTTCGTACTATTGCATGAGATATTACACATACTTTTTGGCCATATTGAGATCTGTAAGAGGATCACCAAGCTATTCCGAAAATATGGGGAGCCCAACAGGCTGTGGAGGGCATCAAATATAGCGGCCGATGTTTTCGTGAATGAATTCCTCCAAGAGATAACGGGAGAAAGGTGTGATGGGGCACTATATAGGGACATATTGGCGTGTATGCTTGGGGATAGCTCGCTAATATATGTTTCTAATGAGGAGGCTCTCTCGCTTAGGGTTATTCAACATATCCAAGGTATAGAGAAGCAAATGGGGTCATTCATACCTGGTGAAGATTTGCGACAAGACTCAATAGAGGGTGATGGTGCGGGAGAAGGCGAAGTCATAAATGAGGGGGATAGAAGAGTCTATGGTTCAAAGAATAGAGTGGGAGAAATTTTGAGGAGACTGAAAGCGGCTGGAGTGCTTCCTGGAGGCCTACTAAGATACTTCGCATTAATGAAAGATCAACCAAAGGTTGATTGGGGAATCCTCCTTAGGCAGGAAGTATTATTTGGTTCTAGATTCACCCCCCGAATAGATTGGAGGATTCCAGGACGAAGAGGGGATTATATGCCGAGTACGAGAAAGATTTTTTATCCGAGAGTGTGGTGCCTCATAGATTCAAGCGGATCCATAGGGCCAAAGATACTGAATATATTTATGTCGGAGCTCCTCGCGATCACCAAGACTAGGAGATATTCCGCGGTATATGTGATTCCATGGGATGCGGATTTCTATGGGGTATTCGAAGTCAAGCATCTGGGGGACCTATCAAAAATCCAGATACGGGGCAAAGGAGGAACCGTCATAGGCCCCACACTCAGGTTCCTTCTCAACAAGGTTGGAAATAGTGATATTGTGATAATACTGACAGATGGAGCGATACATGATATCAGGGAGAAAACCACCAGAGATCTGTTGTGGGCCATAAATGCTAGGGCTAGAAGGATCATATGTGTCACAACGGACAGACCAATACCCTACCCATTCGTAAAAAACATATACATAGGTGATCATCTTGGGGGATAGTATCCAGATAGACATAAAGGAACTATTAGAAATTTTCAGGAAAGCATTGGAGTCGCCGCAGAAAGTTGAGAGGGTCTATGCACTCTCTAAGCTTGTTGACTCCACAACACTATTCCATATATTCTCCAGAATCATTGGAAGAAGAATCCCTAGGGGATATCCAACAATAATTCTCTCCGAGAAGCTCAGCGATGTTGTTCTGAGGGACGCATTATTCCTGATAGCGCCAGATAGGTATACACTATACCTAATATTGTTATTGAGACGCATAGAGGAAGCAAACTCTCTAGAGAGAGCATTATCGCTGACTAATGACATAACAACATTGCTGGAAACATTCGACTTTTTCCAGGAAGAATGGGAAACCATAGGTACGTGGAAGGTAAATATGATCTTGAGGAGGGTCATTGAGGAGGCCGCCAAGAAACTTATGGAATATGGAGGAATCTCAAAACTCGGGGAATTCATAGGGAAGTATGCACATATTACTATAAGAAGAATGATCAATATTGGTATCGATAAGGATTTTGGGAGTAGACTTAATAGGGTACATCTTGTCTATAGGGGTGGATTACATGAGAGAATACGTATTGACGCTGGGGGGAAGAATGCCTACAAGCTCCTGAGAATCTTAGTGGATGATGGATCATTCTGGATTGTTGATTGGGAGAGACTGCTAGAGAGAGCAGATCTGGATCTCCGTAAGCTCCTAGAATTATACATTGGGATTACAGGAAGAATCGCTAGGATGCGTAAAAATATGATCTACCCGTATCCAATACTGATCCATTATGGAGAGTTCATTGAGGAGATTGCAGACAGAATATACCGAATTGTTATAGACAATCCATCACTAATCAAAGAAATTGAGGGGCTCGATGATAAGCGATCATATGTCCTCATGATAGACATCATATATAGAGCTATTGATGAATACGCAAGACACATATTTCTCCACAACAATGGGCATGCCGAAAGACTACTGGACATTTTGAGACAGATACATGAAACACTGGTAAGCTCTGACAGCCTAAGAAGAGTCTTCCTAAGGAGGATTGGGTATTATGTTCTTTCACATTATTATGGTATACATAGCCGTGAGGATGCAAATCTGTATACTAGCGATCCAACAATAGTATATTACTTCTACACACTACTTGAGATATTTTATGGCCTACCAGAACTCTTCAGCCAATATTTGGGATACCCCATAGCTAGGTGTAGAATCGTACCCCAGCGATATATAGCCCGTATTGACAACATCGTCATGTTCAGCGTATTGCTCCCCCTAATTATTCCAAGTGAGGAAGTATTCAACAACACTATCCATAATCTTTCATCAAAGCTCAGATCCCTACTTATCGGTGGACCTATCAACACTCCAAACCGCCTATTCCTAGATATGGAGCTTACGGAATCCATCAAGATAATACCTAGAACACTATTCAGAATAATTAGGGATGGACGTGGATGTGAGTTCTTAGCGTACATCAAACACTATTTCGGATTAAACAGAAATCCAAGACCCCTAAGAATCATTAGAGATATCATACATGAGCTTAAGTCTATATATGAGAGAAAGACACCAAGCATACGTCCGAGGAGGCAACGACAAACCCTAGCACTCGTGCTCTCATGGGGCACATTATGGGGAGAAATAGAATATGACCTCCTACAGGACCTCTGTGGTCTACCTAGCCATGGAAAAATCCCCCAAGAAACATGGAGGCTTTTCCAAGGTAGTGATACAGGCTATGTAGTACCACCACTATCCATATTCCTCACAAGAACCGTTCGGAAGCGCATACTGGGACACAATACTGGCAATATATCGATCGAGCTTAAGAAGAGCAAATTTATTGCATCCAGCATATGTGAACTACTGGAATTTGGAAGGATCATATCCATCAGGGAATATATAAACATGCTCATAAGAATCCCCCCAGACAGCCGGATAGAACTCTATGTATGGATACTTGAATACTTAATGGAACTAGCCAATTATGCCGGGCCGCAGAAAAACATAAAAAATGCGCTAACGTTCCTCCTAAATACGCTCTTTGATAGGGAAGTATTAAGGCTCCTAATGAAACATGTAAAGATTAATGATATTCTGAAATACCTAATATTGTATATCAGAAATAGAGCCATAGACATCAAAAGGCTCCGCGACATAATACAACAACTCTCAGCGATACCCATAAGAAGCCTTGTCGACATCGAAATGCCCGCGGATGATCTATTAGCATCGCTCATAGGACTCACCATCAGGCATTTTGGCTCGGTACCAAGCGATGAACTTACCGACATTATCCTAGCATTGAATACCCTCATACAGTATACAGCATCTATAAAAAACCTCGCAGACAAACTAGCCACCCTCCCAAGCGATGAAATAGGAGTACTCATTAGGCGTCTCACAGAGACTATTGGGAAAAAACCAGATCTCTACGGTATACTCAAACTCCTAATATTGATCGCTGATAAGTTGGGAGATAGAGAATTAATGAGACTCGTCCTTGGACATATAGATCAAAAAATGAGGCTCAACCTCATTGCTGATTGCCAGAGCCCGCTAGCATTGCGGGAATACCTAGCAGATATAGGGATACTAACGAAGCCCCATATATTAGAAATAATCAACACAATGGTAGAGAGAATATCTGGGGAAAAACATGCCTTCCCAGAAAGACTGAGAGAACTCTTTGAAGTATTGGCATCGGTCATAAGGACCCCGAGACAAACCACTATAGGTGACTTTCTACGGTATGTGGGGTGAAAAAATTGGGGGACATAACCATTGAGGAGGTAGAGAAGCTATACTCACTAATAGTCGATAAGGTCTTCCCAGAGATCAACAGGGAAAAACTATGTGGGATCGAAATCACAGAATTTGAAGAAATATGGCCAGCCAGATTCCGAGAGAAAAATGGAAAATACATCGTCCAGATAAACAGGCCCATCCTAGCGAAGACAGACAAGTATTACATAATACTCCTAATAATGCACGAGCTATCACACATACTGGTGGGACTAACGCCGAAGAGTAACGAAAAACTAAGCGAATTCCTAACAATAATGATAGACGAGGGAGTAGCAGAACTAGTAACACTCGCAAAAATACCGAGAGTACTAGAGATACTCGATGAGGATGAAAAATTGGAATTCATAAAGACCGTAATCGCAGAGTTCGACATCCATAACCCAGCATACTTCGTCATAGACCACGAGAACATAGGAGGGATCCTAGAGAACTATGGACTCAAAACAAAACTGGACCCCACAACAATGGAGATAATCAAGCGGTCACCCATAGCAACAATAGCCCTCCTATACTACCAAATCCATAAGTATGGAGACAGACCCGCAAGGGAATTCCTATAACAGATCTCGATGGTATGATGCATGAAGGTAAAAATGGACATGAGACCCCTCAGAACCACAAGATATAGACCATAGAAAAACCACAGAAAAGTGTATCACAACATTATATTTACTTCTATTTCCCATTTATATGCAACCTAAGGTGACGTAATATGAATTGCAATGCGGAGAAGTATATTCCAAAGGAAATGTTAGAAGCCCCTACTTGCTGGAATTGTTTTAATTGCGGGAGAGAGTGCTTTATAGCACCACCATAGGAGTAGTATTCAAGTATAGTAAACAAAAAATATTGCTCATAAGCGAGGCCCCATATAGATATCCATATATGAAAGAGACTGTTAGAGTAACCAATAACAAGGAATTTATCTACCGTTTCGTGAAGCAAGAATTACCCAAGGCTAGAGAAAAATACCAAAAAGGCATCGATAAGATACGGGATCTATGCAAAAGCAACGAAGAAAAAACACTGACTATACCTTATGGTATTGTAAAACAAGTATTTCGTGCCACTAGCGAGTTCATACCAAGAGGAATTTTCGAATTTATCTACCTCATTTTCCTCCCAGTATGGAATAGAGGAGACGACACAGAATTTCTTTCATTCTTTGAAAAAGTATATTGGACTCATGCAGTAAAAGCCAGCCTTAAACCATTCAAACAACTTAAAGTCATTAAGAAAAATGGAGAGTGGAAACTTCGAAATTGGAAAAAGAAAAAAGGAAATATTTTAGAGTTCTTACGCCTATACGACAGGATTGTTAAAGCCAAAAATGAAAAAGTCCGCTTTATGGGCTATACAATTGATCAACTAGAGGATGAAAAAGAGCAGAGTGAGATTGATGTCACAGAGTTCATAGATAAAATTTGTAAAGAAATAGATCCTTTGGAGGAAAGACTCCCCAACGAAATCCTTGTCGAAGAGCTTTTTGCCAAATATTGTATGAAAAAATCGTTAGAACAAGAGTTTAGTAGAATAAGGAAAAATATTAAGTTGATAATCATAGCTTCACGTTTTCCGATCGAGTATCTCACCAGAGGAGGGAAGAAAATCACAATTACTAAGTGTATCAAAGAAGAATTAAAATTCATAAAGAACGGTCTCCCACAAATTGGAGACGAGAATAACGAAAACATCAAGAAGAATTACAAAAATCTATGCCGATTGCTTGAAGGGCTTAAACGTAAGGGATTCGATTATGGAACTAAGGTAGCTATATTTTTTAATCCATCTGGGAGAAACCCAAGATGGCAAATGTATTTTGGGAGGATCGCCACTTGCGTTATCCCTCGTGTACATAAAACCATAGAGGATATCCTTAAACAACAATCTGACGATTATCAGTAATTGTAGCCATGTAACATTAAAATGTTGTTGTAATCCCTTAGTAATTTTATGGGAATAGTAGCTACGTAAGTATGGTGCTGCTAATGAAACGAAATGCCCATAGTGTTTGTGGGATTGTTTTAATCATCATTTCAATCCTATATCTTATTTTCTCAGTGTACTATATACACTCTGTCGGTGAATATCTGCATTTTGACCAAATCGTGTTTTTGAAGTTCATAGCATACTCGACGTTCACCCTAATACTTGCTGTAGCTGTCAGGGAAACTATTCTTGGGGTATACCAGGATTAAGCAGATGACGAATAATCAACCCCATCGGACAAGTGGGCCCTTAGGGAGAGATTTTTCTTCTGGTGGGACATATTAATGTACTCAATGACAGATAAAATACCCCAGAGAAGGTAAAAAAGAGGGAAGAAATCATGAAATAGTGGGTTTCTTCCTAGTGGTGATGAGGAGGACTATCGCTAACATGGCGACGATTAGGGATCCAATAGCTATAGCCCCATTAAGTGTCATGCCTTCAACGAATGTCGTTAATGTTTCGGTATTCACGAGGGATTTTGTCTCCGTAACTATGGTTGTCTCAACAACCGTGGTGGCTGTGGAGGTTGGATAGTCATTAGGATCATTCGGGTCTGTTCCAAAGCGTACTTCAACACCATCATTATATCCATCATCATCACTATCGGAGCTCAGGGGATTTGTACCAAACCAGAATTCGCGAATGTTGGAAAGACCATCATCATCTGGATCAAATGAGGAATCACTACTGTTCAGAGGATTGAGACCATAAGCCACCTCCCAACCATCTGGGAGACCATCGGCATCGGTATCAGCAAGAGTTGGGTTCGTAAAGTATTGGTACTCCCAGAAGTTTGTCAGACCATCACCATCGGGATCCTCCGCTGCATTAATGGTCAGTGGATCTAATCCATAAGCGACTTCCCAGCCGTCTGGTAGGCTGTCATCATCACTATCCGCGTCTAGTGGATTTGTTCTGTGGATGTACTCCTCTCTGTTTGAAAGGAAGTCCGAATCTGGGTCTTGGTATGCGTCCGATGAGTTTAGGGGGTTGAGACCATTTCTTATTTCCCATCCGTCTGGCATATTGTCGGAATCTGTATCCGCTATGTTTGGGTTGGTCCCATAGTTGTATTCTTGAAGATTGCTTAGGGTATCCCCATCATAATCAATGTTTCTGTCCGATGCATTTAGTGGGTTGAGGCCATAACGTATTTCCCATCCATCTGGTATTCCATCCATATCGGTATCGTTCATCAATGGGTCTGTGAAGTATGTTTTTATCTCGGATGGGTCTGATAGTCCATCTTGGTCAGAGTCAGTACTATATGGGTTCGTCCCATAGGCCCTTTCCTCTCTATTGTCCATATAGTCCTTGTCGAAGTCTCTATTTGGATATATGAATGCCTCGATTGGATATAGTAGTGGTTTGTTGTCTGTGCTATTGTTATCTATCTGGTAGGGACTATCCATTATCCAGTCATGATCAGTATCTACTCCCCCAAACCCCCAGTAGTTTCCGTAGGTTCCATTGTCAAAAATGTTGGCCTCATAATCCATGACGGGATCCAGTATGTTGTTTAGGAATATTATGTTCCCGTTGGAGCCCCATAGGTATACGGCTGAGCCATCACTATTCTCTATGTTGTTGGTGGTGAAGGTATTGTTGTCTGAGTATACGAGATATATCCCATAGTAGCTCCTCGCTATGTAATTATGCTGAATTATGTTCCAGTCGGAATGTTGCATACCTAGCCCATTACCGCTTCCCGTCATGTTGTTATGTATTACTAGGTTATGGTGGGATATGTATAGATAGACACCATACTGGTCGTTACCTGTAGCATTATTATGTGTGATTGTAACGTTGTACGATGACCCAACATATGCGCCATAGTCATTATTTGTGAGGCTACAGTTCATTATCGTGACATTGTTGGATTCCCATAGCTCTACCCCAATATTTGTATTGCTTATATCCAGATACTTCACCGTAATGTTTACACATGAGACCAATATTACTTGACCGAGATCCCCAGTTATCATTATATCATTTTTATTTTCTAGATAGATAAGCTGTTTCCCATTCACCGTATTGTTTAAGACCTTGTTGTTGTGGGAATATCGGACAAAGAGCCCACCCCCAGTGAAACTATTGTTGCGTATTATGTTAAAATCAGAGCTTGATAGGGTGATCCCATGGTAATAGCTGGCTATGTTGCAGTATGCGATCGTGTTGTTGTCTGAGAATATTAGGAGTATACCCTCGCCAGAGTTTTTTGTGATGTTGCAGCACATGATTGTGTTGTTGCTGGAGAACCTTATGTTTATTCCAGTAAAATGGTTATTGGAGATCTCTGTATCTACTATTGTGTTGTTGTCCGCATAGTGCATGTATATTCCATAATAATTGTGGTGTATTGTTGAATTTGTTATTGTTGCATTACTGGTTTCTATCCATAGCCCGGTCCTGTCCCCATTTGTCCCAAACTCATATCCAGAGTAGCTTATCTCGCTGTCCTCTATCCTAAGTTTTGCGCCACTAAATATCCTGATGAAGTAGTTGTTTTCTGTGTGGTATGCTGTTATTAGCCCACCCACCACCGTTAAGTTTCCATACACATCAATATGGTGCTCTCCATCATAGCTTAGGTTCATATATATCTCCGAGTTTCTCAGTATTAGTGCCCCCGTACTATTCACGATTATGCTCCCATTGATTATTAATATACAATCCTCCACCACAGTCATATCGTTTATTATCCAGTCCCCACTCTCGGGTGGTTGCGTCCCCGTTATCGAGTCCAACACAGGCCTGACACGCTGGATATATCCAGACCTGGTATTCACCACCCCATCAGCACTCGGATTACCTAGGGAGACAAAAAGCATACTTCCCTTCTGGTCCTCTAGAGTATTCCAATAATTCCCAGTTCTCTCCCCACACACTATTGGATCCATTATAATGCGAGTCTCTTCTTGGGAGCCCATGTTCCCCAACATATTTGTATGTACCATAGCTACCTCCCTAGGACCCATGCTTGTACTCCCAATAAGGAATCTGTTAGCGGCCAAAAATATTGTTAGGATCGTTAGGAGGGTTATTACTATCCCCCTCACGTTGACCACCACACAGACTTATATGTGTTATTACTACAGGCTCCTGAAGAAGAAATTCTTCTTCTCCAAGAGCCTAATTGTGCTTTGAATCAATTCGGGTAAATCAAAAAAATAAATTTAAGGAATGGGGTTGGGGCCAGGGAGTTTGATGAGGGTGTAGGCGACATTATTAGGAGTTGTGGAGAATGGTTTACAAGGCACTAATTGATGTTGAAGTACTAGTACTTGCGCTTGAGAAGAATAAATCTTTACCTCAACCATTATCAATCATGTGGAGTATAACTTTTTA
>CAZVPA010000068.1:0-9100 GCA_964628995.1 uncultured Nitrososphaerota archaeon
TTCGGGTTCTTGACTTTCGCATTGTGACACGGTTAGTCACCCATTAGATCCCCTCCTTATGCAAAACAGTTCCGAATTCTAACGTGTTTTATATACTTAATAGGTATTCTATATTTAGGGTTTCATGTTGGCGAGAAATTGAGTGCGTGTGAATTATGTCGAGGGAAATTAAGGTTGTGTATGATAGGGAGGCGGACGTACTCGCAATAATCTTTAATGAGAACTCAAAAAACCATGATTTCATAGAGCCTATCCCTGGCTGGTTCATATGGTTTGATGAGAACAACAATGTACGAATGATAGAAATCTTTAGGGCAAGCAGGTTTTTGTCGATGCTGAGAACCATAGAGCTGGAGAGTAGAAAGTGATTCATTGTAGAACCTTACATTACACGCACCATATTTTTCTTAGACACCCAGAAGTAGATCCATCAGACATAGATAGATGCGTTAGAAACCCAGACGAATGCTATTTTGATAACACCACACACTACTATATTCTGGTTAAAAAACTGAATAACAAGTGGATTTGTTGCATTATCGACAAACTTAATGATGAATGCGTCATAGCCTCAGCATGGTACATGAGTGACAAGAAAAAAGCGAGGTACACGCGTGGAAAGCTTGCAAGAGGTGAATGGAGCATAATATAGATCTACCACATAAGCCAACTTATCCCCTAAATCCTTCTCCTCTGATCCCACTTATATCCTCTCCGATGTTCTCTGTTCTCCAAAGTACATTATCTGGTAGGCCTGAATCTCCACGACTCCTGAAGTAGAAATAGTATACGACTAATAAAGCGAAATACATGGAACAAAATATAAAGCAAACTTTTTGGATATGTCTTCTGGTTTTTTCCTCTGTCCTATTAATGGTATTATTTTATCCTTTACCTTTAATTCCTTAAAACTCTCGTCCTCGGTAGTCAAAAGCAAGTTGATCTCATTCTCCACATAAAGAAAGTGTTTTCCTATGTGTATACCTTTCAGGAAATTTTCCACTCATAACACCCTATATACTGAAATACATATGAACAGTAATTTTTATATAAGAATGATTTACCCAAAAAATGAAAAATTGACACTATCTGGAATACATATTCCATTGCCTTATTTTTCCCAATTGTTAGTGTTTCCTCTTGGCGTTTTGTTTATCTGCTCTTAAGGGATTTGCTAGGGAAAATGCTGACCCACAATGAAAGAAACCATAACCAATAAAAGCAAATAGTAGCTAGACATACGGAGGAAGGACCATAGCGTTGCAATTTAAAAGGACAAGCGTAAAGATGTATTGTTTTTCTTCAGTATGGATGCACTAGTATGTTACTCACTAGATTCTTATCCAGCGTTGCTAATGGCACATTTTTCATCTCGGCCAAATAAACAAAGAGCGCATCATAAATCGCAACCCCAACCTCTAATGCAAGACTTACTGCATCTTCATTATTGATCTAGAGTCAATAACCAAGCATACATCATCAACAAACTTGATGGCACTCTTCAACCCTAGAAGTATTGCTTCCTTTGGTTGCCCAAAAATGTGTATTCTTTTCTAAGCGACATTTCCAATTTCAGCGTACGTGATATCCACCGTATAGCACTTTCTGTATGATCCCACAATACTACTAGCCCAATCACTGTATGGATCCGTAAAATACATTGCCGCTATTACTGAAGAGTCTAAAACAACATCATCGTGCATCTTGATCCCCCCTAATCAACTCAGCATTGCTTTTGTCAATAGGTGGAATCCTCTTTCTTATTCTTTTAGCATCCTCCAGATACTTCCGCTTGAGTTCCTCTCTGATTCTCATTCTAATGAACTCTTCGATTTCCTTTCTCCAGTCGACATTAACCTTTCGCATTAAATCCTTAAGATGTTTGTCGATCCGAATACTAAGTACAGCACTCAAATAGATCACCTAATACATCGTATACAATTTTTGTCTATAAAATGTATACTAATCTTTCAAGTAACGTTCTTTATCTGTCGGATGGTCCATTCACACTTTTGGTATTCCTAGTTTTTTGGCGATGAGTTTTATTCCTTCTCTTGATACTATTATGACTCCGTTTTTTAGGGCTTCGGCGATGGCCCTTGGTTTTATATTTCCGTGGCCCATATAGATAAGTATAGCTTTTGTTTTGGTGTGCGTTTTCTCTCTTATTATACTGGCTACTCTGATCAGTTTGGCGATATCGTTGGCTTCGAGATCACTTATTCCTGATTTTACTTCGATAACCATGTATTCTTCTTTCTCTCGTGCGATGATATCGGCGTTCCTTATATCGAGCCTTGCTAGGAATTCTTCCGTTTCTTTCTTGCTAAGGACTTTTTCTGGTCTTATTGAGAGCTTCTTGGTTGTGCCGCAGAGATATGTACCGTGTTTGTCATCATAGATCTCTATTCCGCTTCTCTTGGCTTCATGTAGTATCTCCCTGATGTAGGACTCCATTGTTAGGCCTAGTAGGTCTAATGTCTTTTTTAATAAGTCTAATTTCTCATAGGCTCTCCACGACTCCCTAATCAACAGCCATGCTGATAGCAAGGGGTATGATATCTTGTACTTTGCTGGTTTTTCCTCAGATCTACTCACGATCCCCACTTTGTGGAGCTCGCCCAATACCCCCCTAATTACTCGGGGGTTTATCTTTAACCTCTCTGCTATGTCCTTAGCCGTATCTCTCCCCTCGGCAATACTGAGGAGGACACTAATGATTAATGGATAGTCGTATGGTATCGCTTCATCGACAAGCCTAATAATATTCTCGAAGAAATCATCGAACTCCCCTGCGTTGAGTAGTCTGAGGGCCATGTTTACTATTGACTCATCGCGAGTTGTATGGGTAGCTAATGTGATTACTATTCTAGGAATTCCTCCGCTGATCTCAGCTATTGATAGTGCTTGGTCATAGGTAATGTCACTATTATGCTTGATGGCTAGCTCTATTGAATGTTCCTTGCTTAGTGGCTTAACCTCTAGCCTCTCGAATAAGCCAAGTAATGGATATTCCTTTGTGTGTCTCTGCATGATCTCCCGTATTTTCTCCCAACCAAGGCTTGACGATAGAATCCAGAATACTCTTCCTCTTTCGGTGACAGATTTTAGTGCCCATAGTAGATCTAATAATGCTCGTCTCTTACTACTTCTCTCCTCCTTGGCAATTCTATTGGCCAGTTTATCTAAGAATACATGAATCTCATCTAAGAAAACTATAATGTTTTGCCCTACCTGCTCAGCGATCAATATTGGTGCCTTAAGAGCCTCGATAAACACCTCCTTCTCTGGTATGCCGAGGCTAAGTAAGTTGAGTTTTTTCCCCATCCAATCATCAGACAGCTCAAAAGTCTCCTTGCACTCAATGATCATCCTGATGTAGAAGTGTCTCGCACTACTAATATAGGCACAATTAATCACTACGTGGGGCTTATCTCTGATGAATTCCTCTACAAGTCGGGTCTTCCCAACCCTACGGACACCATAAACAATGACTCCTACCACGCCACCTCTCATAAACGAATCATATTGCTTTTTCAGAAATTTTAGTTCTTCTTCACGGTCAACAAATAACCCATCGCCCACTCTCATACAAAACACACCACAATATCCGGACATTACAATATCCAGACATTATAATATCCTAAATCGAATATATAAAATACAGGACTCTAGCGTATCTGAACATAATACGCATAATTTCAAGTCGGGGGAATTATATGTATGGGTTATCTGTACTATGATGATTGTATGTAGTGTAGAAAAAAGATGTCAAAGGTGCATCCTCCATTTTTTCCATATGTACCAGATCACTATTAGGGCTATCTCTATACTGAATATTATTAGGGCTATGAGTAGTGCGGCTGTTTCTTCTGGGCTCAGTAGGCTAAAGAGGGACTTTATGGCTAATGCTAGTAGTAGTATTATGCTTATTATTGATAGGAACGCTCTGAACGCCTCGGGCTCGTCCTTCCTAGCTGTATATCGCAATCTAAACGAGAATACATATCCCTTCTCCAGGATTTCCTTCTGTTTGCTGAGTTCTCGTGGCCATGGTTTCACATAGAGTTTTAGTTCTCTCTCGCCCGAGTCTAAGGGGTATACTGAGAATGTTATATCGTCAGTACCATCGGGCGGGATCATCGTGGAGTATTTTACGGATGGTATTATTAGATCTGGCGCTATTAGTTCTAGCCTATACTTCATATGTTCTCCTATTAGATTCTTTATTGATACTTGTAGCAGCCCCCATTCCTTCTCGACGGCCCCATCTCCGAGGAACTCCGCCCTTACTATTTTTACTGGGGTTTTCCGTGTTTCTTCTACGATCCTAACACTCTTGGTTTTTTGTCTTATCTGAACCCTCTTTATGTATGCTCTCTTCTCAAGCCACACATATAGTGGTTGGACTATGATCAAGATTAGTGACGATATCGAGTTCCAGAATGCGATCCCAGCGATCAACTTCATGGCGATATCGGAATTTATGTCTCCAATAGCCAACAGGCCGAGACCTATTATAAGGGCAACAATAAAGCCCATGCCCAGTATACTCGCTACAGTATTTTCAATATAGATTTTCATCATCCTGTAGCTAAATACTCTATTCTCTCTTCTCCAGTCCAACTTCTTGCTCAACATACCGACAATGGATGCCCCAGTAAAGTTCGCAATGAAGCCAACAACATGCTTAAGCTTCAAGGCCTCATGCTCCACAATGACCTTATTTATTATATCATAGATAATGTTCCCTAACCCCCCAACAAAACCCCCTATCAGCGGCCCAAAGACGATCGCTGCTAGCGATGGAAGAAATATTGTTGGGCGGATATCACCTCTCCCAGCAATTATCTCAGCCCTAACAAAGTACGCTGCAATACCATATCCAAACGAGAACAACACTATGGTCACTATATTCTTTTTAAAAGTTATCCAAGACAATAGAAGAATTCTTTTCAGGCGTCCCCATGCATTCTTCATCCTTCTCCCTCCTCAAAAACGAAGGTTGGTTTCTCAGGGAGTTGTCTGTTTAGGTAAAACAAAAGCATAAGGGCTGGAACCTGTAATATCGTGATTATGGGTACCACCTTCGTAATTATGAATAGGAACGTCTCTAGACCCTTCAACCTCAGAATTGACAGGTATATAATACCAGACGCTGATAGGAACACCGCAAACTTGATGAGGGCACTAAGAATACTTTTCTGCCTAGAACTCAACCCCAATGTCCGCTCCTGGGCATAATAGGCAAACTTTTGCTGGTCAATATCATCGGCAGCCTCAGAAGGTATCAGATATCCATCCTCATCATAAAGCTTTGCGTAGGCAACAGCAAATTCTCTCCTACCAGAGCCCAATGGGATAATAATAACATCCTCAACAACTTCTCCTCCTGGAGGAATGACTAGATCAAGAGTCTGGGGGTTTATATAATCGACAGATCTGAATCTAATCCTAATGCCGAATGTGTCCAAAATATTTTTAATCCTGAACCTGACTTGGGTGGGTTTTAGTGCTTCGAATCGGGATGTAGGCTCAACATCAAGAATAGGCCCAATCCTTTTCTCAAACGACATTTTCTCCTCCAAATGTCCGAATTCAAAGCCATACACAAGCTTTACTATGGCAAGAACCGAACATATAACCACCACAGCGACAGTAGCCAAAACACAGAATTCATAGCTCACCAGAGCAACAACTATGAGGGACAGAAGTAGAGGATCCATCCACCTAGAGGCCTTCTTTGAATGCATGTGGAACACCAATATATGGAATAAAGTCGTCTAAAATGATAAAATATAGTATTTTATTGATCTCTTCTTTCCCTGGGCCCTCAGATGGGGTCTCCGCACGGTACACCCCAAAAACAATACGCACATGATGCGGTATATTATAATATTTATTATATATAGACAAATAGGTTTTTGTCCATTAACAATGGTGCCGACCATGTATAAGAGACTTGCCGTGGTGGATCCAGACAAATGTGTATGTTGTCAATTATGCATGTATGCTTGCTCTAGGAGGTTTGGTGAGGGAGGTCTAGGAAAAGCCGCCATACATGTTAGGAGCGTGGGTGGTTTTGAGAGAGGATTTACGGTCATTGTTTGTAGGGCCTGTAAGAACCCACCATGTGCCTCAGTGTGTCCCGTCAATGCTCTCGAACCGAGACCAGGTGGTGGTGTAATTCTTCATGCTGATAGGTGTATTGGTTGCAGAAATTGTGTTGATGCGTGTCCAATAGGTGCTGTTTTCTGGGATGATGAGTATGATAAGCCCCTGATATGTGTACATTGTGGTTTCTGTGTGGATTATTGTCCCTATGGTGTTATAGCGTTAGAGGAGGTGACTCCAAGTGGATAGATATCTATCCAGAGTACTCTATATTGATCTGTCAAGGAGGAGGTATTGGGTAGAAAGGAGAAGTGATCTGTTTGAGGAATGGATTGGTGGGGTTGGTGTAGCGTCACAACTATATCGAGAGAATGTTGATAGGAATGCTGACCCACTCTCTCCAGACAATGCTATAGTGTTGGCTGTCGGCCCATTTGTTGGCTATTACCCAATGGCTTCTAAGACTGTCGCCGTGTTTAAGAGTCCCCTAACTGGAAATTGGGGTGAGAGCCATTGTGGTGGGCGGAGTGCTATGGCAATAAGGTTTGCCGGCTATGGAGCTATCGTAATCACCGGGGCAAGTGAAATACCAATATATCTCGTAATCACTAGGAATAGGGTATATTTTCGTGATGCCAGAGCATTATGGGGTATGACATCGGCAATAACTGTTGGGAGGATAGTCAGGGAGAATGTATGGAATCCCGGCTTGAGGACAATAATACGTATAGGAAAGGCTGGGGAAAGACTCGTTAGGTATGCCACAGCAATTACAGAAACATATAGACACTTTGGACGTCTCGGTCTTGGGGCTGTTATGGGCGCCAAAAAACTGAAGGCAATAGCGATTATTGGGAGCAGGCTTGATCTTAGGGTTAGGGATAAGAAGATGTATAGGGAGATCTATGATAAGATCTTCAAGATGGCTACAGATACACCAGCCATGAAGAAATACCATGAGTTGGGGACAGCAATGAATATCTTGCCACTACACGAACTTGGAGCCCTACCAATAAAGAACCTAACCACACGAAAACTTGATGATATTGAGAACATTTCTGGTGAGTTCCTCGCAAGGGAGTATCTAGGTAGAAGGGTCGCATGTGCCCATTGTCCAGTAGCTTGTATTCACATAGCCATATGGAGAGAAAGATATGAGGAGGATCCCTACTTCTACAAGACGTCCAATGTCGTATATGATTATGAGCCCATATATTCTCTAGGTTCTATGCTCGGCGTGACGGATACCATTGGGCTCCTAAAATTGCTCCATAGGGTCGATATATTTGGTCTTGATGCCATGAGTACCGGGGTTATCCTAGCATGGGCCACAGAGGCTCTTGAGAGGGGAATAATAAGTGAGGAAGAAACAATCATAAAGCTTGAGTGGGGCGCGTGGGACAAATATATGAAAGCCGTCGAGTATATTATTTCCCAACCAAACGAGTTCTATAGAAGCCTAGCCAGAGGCCTAGATTATGCATCCAAGAAATATGGTGGCGAAGAGTTCGCCATGGTTTTCGCGGGAAATGAGATGCCTGGGTACCATACTGGCCCAGCAGCATATATTGGTTATCTAATCGGGGCGAGGCACAGCCATCTGGATGGAGCTGGGTACAGTTTAGACCAGAAAACCCTTTGTGAGAAGCTGACCCCAGAACAGATAGTCGATAGGCTTGTGAAGGAGGAGCAATGGAGACAGGTATTATCGAGCCTAGTAGTCTGCTTCTTCGCACGAAAAATATACACCCCAGAGATAATAGTGGAGGCATTCAGACCCCTCGGGATAGAGACCTCAGAGAAGGAACTCAAGGCACTTGGGAAGAAGATATATACTGAAAAATACAGGATTAAACTTAGGGATGGGTTCTCACTAGAGGATCTAAGTATACCAAACCGTATATTTGAGCTCGAGACACCACACGGAAAAATGAGAAAGGACACCATAATGAGGGCATTAGAATACTTCAGGAGAAAAATACTGGAGAACATATAGGTTTTCTCTACAAACCGATCGCAGTTTTAAGCGTTAAACTAGTATAAGAGAGAGTCACACTTTTCTACTTGTGTCATACGTATTCGCAAAACTGGAAACCAGCTACTACATACTCGCCAACAAGCCTACTAATATACCTATCCCTAATGGCCCTACAGTCTCATATGTCTAGGAGCTAAGATTGAAAAAAGCCTCATCCATCTGTTGTTGGGGTTTCTATATCACCTAACTATTCCCACCAACCTGGTTTTTTATCCGCTCTCCCGTCCTATGTTTCCACATAAAGCCATAAAAGCGCCCTACGAGCAAATTTTGCGTCTCCAGATACATGGCACAAATTTCATTGCTAGATGTTAGATTGAATAGGGACATTATCCTCGATGCGCCGGCTTTTTAATTATATATTATGTTTAGTATGCGTTATTATTATTCACCTATTGTTTGGCGTTTTGTTGAATGGGACAGTGAATAGGCGTGGGACATACGGTACAAATAACATCGAGGCCTAGATTTAACAGTGACGCTTCCATAAGAAGTCAAATTTTCTATCTGACGATGAATTTTTTGTTCGCTTTCACCCAAAGAATAGCCCTTCATATTACCTAATATTTACCTGGGTTACGATATGGGAATGTTATTAGACCCCTTTTTCCAACCAACGAGTATGGTCCTAATGTCGCTCTGAGTCATTGCTAATATTGTATAATTATGCATATGAACGTCCATAAAAATCATGGTAGGACTATATGGGTATACTAGCCTTAAAATTTGTAGAATTCTATTAACTAACTGATAATCAAGTACTGATAGACTATGATGAACAATTTCTGATAATGTTAATGAATCCCTCCATATAATCCCTTAATTTTGGATGCTTTCTGATAAATTCCATAAAACCAGTAATGCCTAAGAAGTCGATGCAGTGACCAACACCAATGAGTTCGATGAATTTCTCGGGGCCAAGTGACTCTAAGAGTTTTTCGGGGCCGA
>CAZVPA010000068.1:9200-12467 GCA_964628995.1 uncultured Nitrososphaerota archaeon
ACTCTAAGAGTTTTTCGGGGCCGATGAGTTTTAGGGCTCTGTCCGCTCCGATGAGTTCGATGAATTTCTCGGGGCCAAGTGACTCTAAGAGTTTTTCGGGGCCGATGAGTTTTAGGGCTCTGTCCGCTCCGATGAGCTCGATAAATCTTTCAGGGCCTACTAATTTCAAGAATCTTTCAACCCCTATTCTTTCCAGTGTTATATCTACACCTATTAATTCTATTAGTCTGTCAATACCCTCTTCCTCTATAAATTTGTCAATATCGATTACTTCGGCGAATTTATCTTTTCCCATTAGTTTTACTGCTAGTTCTATCTTCCCCATTCTCCTGTAGGTCTCTATTGTCTCTCTTAGGTCTGCTATTACTTCGTCCCTCACGTATTCTTCTAGTTCCTTAATGTCCATTTTTATGACACCAATAAGTATATTATATGCATGCTCGATTATAAATGTATCGATTTGTGGGAAGCTCCTAATGACCTGCCTAGCATACTTAACTGCTATTTCTTTTCTTGGCGAAAGCATTTTCAATATCGCGTTTGTCGGGTTGTCCGGTAGTTTCTCATACTCAATAAGCAATATCCTTATTCCCGCTATGTTAATCACTAGGAGGTATTTAGTCTCTCTTCTAATATCACTTATTCTTAATCCTATACGATCAAGTAAAAAATTTATCAATCCCTCACTAATCCGTGACAATATTACTATTGGTAAGACATTCCATACGTTCACTCTTGGTATCTTTAAATCAATCAATATCATTGTCTCAAATAGGATGCTCCAGAGGCTTTCTGGTCTAGGCTGGGTTGAGTAAAACTCGCACAGCACGTACGCTTTATCATGCTTCTTTAGGATTGTCATTATTCTACTTATGATTATCTCTAGCCATGAGTCCCTCTCTATGGGTATTCTTGGTTTCACCTTGCTGACCTCTGCGTATACATCTACTCTATGCTCCTTTACTAGCCCCATCTCAACACTGAGCGTTCCAGTACATGTTAATTCTAGTACTCTCATTATTACTGATTTACCGCGTTTATCATATTTCCCTCTTTTTTCTATCTCCATTAAGTTCACACAACATTCCTCATAATTAAGGGTCAAATACCATTTAATATGAAATCCTTTCACAACGCGAACCTTCCCTGTATTCTTGCCTACTACTGCCCTCACCTCCACTACTTCGGGAGCCTGCATAACAAATTTAACGCAGAGCCTCTTTAGGTACTCCACAACAGCAACATGGTAGAAGTGGCGGTCTAGATAGACAATCCTTATCTTCAATTCCTTTCTGAGTCTGCCGAGGACGAGCACTGTGAGCTTCTTGGCATAATCATAGGTCTCCATTGGAAGCACAGCTACATGGAGTTTTGCTTTTCCAGAGACTATTGATGCTGTAATATGTTTGAATGTATATTTCGCACAATTCCTCGGCTTTGTGCCGAGTACCCAATCATTTTTCTTCCCGTAGTAGAGCCAATCATGAATGTCTATGGCCACATCCACCGGCTTCTTCAGGAAGTCTAGGCTTCTTGCCTTCTCTATTGAGATGTCCACAATCTCTTCGACGAGTTGCGTGTTTTTCGTTGTTGGTGTGTTCTAGATTTCGACTTTTCTGGGCCATTTTTATCACATAAATAAAAGATCTGAGCCTCAATGAAACACTAGCAGGATGATACTAGAAAAAACAAAACAAATTTCGGAAGTACTGTATGATCATCTGGTGGTGCTCTTTATTTTCATTAGGTCACAATGATAGCATTCACAAAAGTACTCTAAGAACCAACCAAAGTGGCTATAGTCATACGAGTTTTGTCTATATAATAGATATTATAATATATCTTTCGTTGTATAGGTATTATCATTAGGTGTGCTGGATGGGTAATCAGTCTACGGGTTTGGGGAAGGAAAGGGTAAACAAGGTTCTACTCGTACTGGTGGTCGTCCAAATAGTACTCCCGCTGATTCTTTATGAGTGCTCCATACACATAATGATGTCCCGTCATGTCACCATCCAGTTCGAGAGGTATTGGGATTCTAGTCGTGCCTTGGAGGCATTAAGATATGTCGAATCTGGACGGCTCCACGATAGGTTGCCATCGAATATCTCAGTACTTTTATTTAACAATGACACAGTAAGGAGGTACCTCAGGTATATTGATGAGCGGAGGGATAATCAGGATTTTAATTATCGTCTCACATATAGGGCTATGGCCAATGAGACTCCTATGAAGCTCGATATTGTGTCTACTGGAAATATGACGAATGTCTCCATAACGATAAACAATAAGAGGGTGCTATGGAAGCGACATAGCCCCCCTGTATCGATTTTTTATAACAATAGCTCAGCAATTATTAGACCACAGGAAAACATCTCGAGGGCATTCTATGGGTTCTACATACATATGCAGCTCTTGTTCTCTGAAACCTGTAAAGTACCGGCCCTATGTGGTTGGGGTTTTAGTTGGACGCAATATATATTGCTTGACTCCAAGTTCAATGTTGTCCTAATAATTGTGGAATACTGGCGTTTTGTTGTGTGATTTTGTGATGGGGCTTGGAAGTAAAACGGTGGTATCATACTTCGCAATATTCATAGCCACAACCTCAGTATTGGTATTCTTTACAGTGCGGGTATACATGCTTGTGGTTATTAATGTATATGATCCCCAGTACGCAATGTTGGCAAATATGCTACCCCTACCAATATTCATGGTGCCCTTTATGCTCCAGATGTTTGCGAATGCATTTATGTTTGGGGTCTATCTCGGGAGAAAGGGAATGCCTAGTCAGGTAGCGCTTGGGGTATACTTTGAAGTTCTTGCAATATTTGTGGCTAGTCAGGCTATTGCTTGCTATTTTATTGCCCTCCATACATATTCCCACTACTCGGACCCATCGCGTGCCCTCATGGTGTCGGTAGTGTTGGCTGGGATACTTCATAGAATGGCATTCTTCGTGCTGGTCAGAAATCTTATGGAAGATCTTATT
Organism: uncultured Nitrososphaerota archaeon; assembly: GCA_964628995.1. Lineage (GTDB taxonomy): Archaea > Asgardarchaeota > Njordarchaeia > Njordarchaeales > Panguiarchaeaceae > Panguiarchaeum. The sequence goes on from CAZVPA010000068.1 coordinate 12,193, forward strand.
GGAGATTGTAGGTCGCTCGTAGCGTTAGTGTTATTCGCGTATGCTCCTGTATCATATGTCTATACACCACTCCACATGGTGTCCACGGCAATACTCATGCTGATGTATGTGTTTATTGGGGTTGATGCTGAGAGGAGAGGGATGGGTGAGATAAAGAATATAGCCTATCTACAAGTACTAATATTACTCATGTTCTATTTCCCCGGGATACTATATATGTTCAGGTACCCTGTCCTCTCACTAATATTCTTCATGTTACTACCAAAATTCTATAC
>CAZVPA010000069.1:0-12392 GCA_964628995.1 uncultured Nitrososphaerota archaeon
CCCAAGATCCCATATATCTTACTCACAAACTCCTTAGCCCTCTCGGCAAGATTATTTTACTTTTCCATCCTCTCATCCCCATAGAGCTCCGTAAGGACACGTTGATACCCAACAAGCTTGTGGACAAATCGCTTCGCGATATGGATACACCCCACAAAAAATATTGTGTGGATTAGGGATCGTTGTGTAGGCCACTATTTTGGCTACTCCCTAGTGCATAACCATCACTATCTCCCTAACCGACGCATCCCCCATACCCCAGAACCCAAAATATCCAGCATAATAGCCACCACCAGCAGAACTTCCATCACTCCCAACCCAAGCGATATCCGATGATACATAACCTATGGAGACAGCTCTGAGGACAGAACCACCAAATCTAGCTGGCCCAAATAAACATATTCAGGGAAAAAACACAAAAACAGAAAAAGACTAAGGGCCAACCTCACCAAACTCAATCTTCTCCCAATACTCCCCCCAAGCCTCATAAGGATCAAGATCAGCAAGATCCTCAGCAAAATGACAGAAAACCCTACGACCCTCAACAATATGATACTCAGGTAACTTTTCAACACAAACATCACGCCTAAACGGACAACGATCAGCAAAGGGGCAACCCTTAGGGAGAAAACGAAGATCAGGAGGACTACCAGGAATAGCAACAACCCTACGCTCCTCAATCTTCTGAGGACTAGGAACAGCAGCAATAAGACCCTTAGTATACGGATGCGCAGGATGCTTATAAATACTAACAACATCACCCTCCTCAACAATATAGCCAGCATACATAACACAAACCTTATCAGAAAGCTCAGCCACCACGGCCAAATCATGACTAATATAAATCATCGACATACCATAACGCCTCTGAAGCTTCTTAAGAAGATCAATAATCTGAGCCTGAATAGTAACATCCAACGCCGTAGTAGGCTCATCACAAATAAGCAACGAAGGATTCATAGAAATAGCCATAGCAATAACAACACGCTGCTTCATACCACCCGACAACTGATGAGGATAATCATTCATCCTAGCTGGGTCCAAACCAACCTCAAGGAACAATTCACGAACAACTTCGAATGCCTCCTCCCGGCTTATACCTTCGTGATATATTAAAGCTTCTGCAACTTGATCTCCGACCTTAAAAACTGGATTCAACGCGTTCATGGCCCCCTGGAATACCATTGCTATTTCGCTCCATAGGATTTTTCTCATTCTTACTTCTGGTATTTTTACGAGGTCTTCTCCTTTGAATATTACTTGTCCGCTTTCTATGTATCCGTTTGATGGGAGTAGTCTCATTATTGCTAGGCTCATTGTTGATTTTCCGCATCCTGATTCTCCTACTAGTCCTACTGTTTCTCCTTCTCTTACTTTGAATGATGCGTTGTTTACTGCGTGTACTGTGAATGGGCCTAGTTTGTATCTTACTTTTAGGTTTTTTACGTCGAGTATTACTCCTTCTTCCGCCACTTTCACCACCATCATTATTATACACATGAATTTTCTTTATAAGTTTGTTGAGTATTCATATCTATGGGTATCGGCTGGGTCTGTTTGGGGTTCCTCATCGATGTGCCGTAAGGTAGACTTGAGGGAAAAACTGGATTTTAGTCTGGTTTGGTGTTGCTGTTGTTTGGGGCTATATTTTTTCTCCTTTTCGTTTGATTAGGATGACTGTTATGATTATTGGTATTAGGGATATTAGTACTAGTGTTCCTGTTGCCGCGATATATAGGGGGCCTGCTCCTTTGACTGTTGTGACGAATGTTGGTATTTCGTATTTTATGATTATTAGGTCGCCGCCTTTTGCGCCGAAGCTTTCTGTTTTGCCGACGACATATATGTTCCCCATTTCTGAGACACATAGTCCATAGCCTATGTCGGTGGCATTTGCGGGTAGTGTGACGTTCCATTGGAGTTGTCCTGTTAGTGTAAATCTGAAGAGTGCTAGGTCTTCCATTTCTGTTTTTCTTCCCTTTATATAGCCCACAGCGTAAATGTGATGACCATATTTACTGATGGAGTATATTAGTGATTCTGTTCGATTATCGCCGACCGTGGTGTTGATGAGAAGAGTACCACCGTAATACTTCATTAGGATTGCCCTATTTTTGCCATCTGATGATATTCCTCCCCCAATGTATATGTAGCCGTCGCTATCGACATAGATATCATATCCTATGTTTGTTATGTTTAGGGCTGATGAGTATGTATCAATATCGCCTTCTGGGGATATCACGTAGAATGTGGTGTTGTATCCTGTGTCTTTTCGGGCGCCAAGTACATATATGTTGTCTTTGGAGTCGACGAATATTGAGAGTCCATAGTCCGTGTGTTCTGTCCCAACTGCTTTCACCCATTCGATACTGCCATTAAGTTTGATTTTTATTAGTAGTATGTCTACGTCAAAGCCTCCATGGAGTAGTGATGATGCTGATGTGGCAATATATATGGAGTCTCCAATGATGGTCGCCCCACCATAAATATCTGGGAGTTGGCTTATTGTTCCTATCTCTTTTCCGTTGAAGTATATCTTGCTATTGAATATAACCTCATAAGTCCCGTTCGGATATATCCTGATTACTGATATGTTTTTCTTGTCAATTTGTCCGACTCCATAGATATATCCATCGGAGCCAACGAGAATATCATATGGTCTAGCATAACTGCTTCCATTTTCGGGATACGTTATGTTGAATTCTATATCTCCATCCTCATTCAGCTTTAGAATTAGCCACTGACGAGCCCCATCGGTAACTTCGCCTATCACATATACTTTCTCTTCACCATCTTCGAGCGTTGTGATTGCTTTTATTCCTCTTTCTGAGGCACCCTCAGCAACACTAATATACTTATACCATAGTATTTTCGCTGCTTCTTCCTGTTGGATCCTAAACCTTGGGTTTTCTATCGATCGTGATTGAGAGGAAAACATATTCGCTATAGGTATCAATAGGAATAACATTATCACAATCAGTCCTTTGTCCATTATATCTCCCCAGACAATCCATGAAGTATACCGCAATTTCCATTTATAAGCGGAAAAGAACAGTATATTTATGTCATGTATTAGAAAAGCCTAGTTTGGGTGGGGCAATGATGGATGCCGAAAGACTCAGAATGATTTCGCTAGTATTAAAGCTAATATCAATATTACTAATAATCGTAGCGTTAGGTACTCCCTGGTTATATCTGCGGGGAACAGAGGATACACCATTACTAAGCGTTGGTGATTTCACTATAAATAAAGCTTCTATAAATGGCATTGGTAGTGTCTCAACAGACATACCTACTAGTAATCCCTCCTCGAAACTTTCGATAAGTATATCGTTCTTCTCGCTGATTGGGGCAATACAAGTAATAGCCCTAGCGGTATTGTCGTTGACGACATATTATTGGTTTTACCTTAAAACATCCGCAAAACGACCAAAACGGGAAGATTTTGAGAGACTCCTAATCTATGATCTCCTATTAAGCATAATTCTGATGATAATACCGCTAATAGTAATAACATTATATCCCTCGTTTAAGCTTCACTATGCGCTTTATCAACGCCAGGGAGAAACACTTAAACTTGTCCGTGAGGATGAAAAAATACTGCGTGACCTACCCCTCGTCATGCTTGGCCCTGGATCGATAATCTCCCTGATCGCTGGGATCATACTATTTTCTTCAGTAGTTCTTTACGGGTACGCATCCAACAAGGATCTACTCTAGCCCATTCCAGTTTTTAAAGCCCACTCATCCCTTTTATGACTCTTCTTACTGCACCTTCAACCACTATGGGGGGGTTCTCGAGGGCATATCTGTAGGCCTTGTCTAGGCGTGCCTCATTGTTGGAATATATTCTGAGGATTACGTCATTCTCCCTCACATATCTCCCACCCTTGTATGGTATTACTATACCAGCACCCTGATCCTCTGGTGCACCAGCGATCCTAGCTATATCCATAATAAGCCTATTGTCTATCTGTACGACATAGCCACTCACTCTAGACCTTATCTCAACAGTATACCTACCTATTGGTAGATCATCTATCCTTATGTTAGGGTTTCCTCCCTGTGCCTCCACTATTTCCCTGAACTTTTTAAGAGCTTTCTTTGACTCAAGTATGTTTTTAGCTAGTCTCGCACCATCCGATGTCATCCCTATCATCTCAAATATTATTCCTGCGAGCCCCGTGGATTTCTCTATAAGTGATGTTGATGGTTTACCACCCTCTAAAGTCTCCAATGCCTCCCTCGCCTCAAGCCCAACACCCACTGTATGTCCTATGGGTTGCTCACCATAGGTTATTGCACACCGAAGATTTATCCCAAGCCTTTCTGACACCATTATAAACCTACTCGCTAGTTTTGTTGCATCCTTCATTGTTCTGACTTTTGTTCCACGCCCCTGCGGGATATCCAGCACCATGTATTTTATCCCCATCGCTACTTTCTTTGCGAGTATTGATGCTATCATTAGCGAGCTCGGGTTTACTTTCAGGATGCTTTGTATTCTTAGTAATACATCATCTACTGGTGCTAGGTTTAGTTTTTCTGTTGATACAATACACCCCCGCACCCTACTAATGACCTCCCTAACCTCATCGAGTGTCAGATCTACTGGAGCGAAAACACTCATCTTCTCGGCGGTTCCTATTGTGGTTATCGATTTTGTCGCTGTCTTCGGTATAGTTAGCCCTGCCGCAGCAACTATTGGGACTATTAATAGGGAGACCTTGTTTCCTGGTACTCCCCCTATGGAATGTTTATCGACTACATGTCTGGCTTCGAATACCATCTGATCTCCCGTCTCAACAAAAGCCATTATGAGTTTATAGATCTCGTCAGGATTGAGAGGCTTGAAATGCATTCTAGTTATAAGAGCAGCCAACATTACTTCCGGCACTCTACCATCCAAAATATCGCGACATAAAGCTCTATATTCATCAAACTTGAGGTTTTGCCCCAAGAGAACCTTCCTCCAGACCCTACCATCCTCGTCTATACTCTGCATGACATCGACACCGGATGGTGTATTCTTAGGTCATACACTGTTTTTTTAATTAAAAAGAGACCAGACAAACATACAAAAGGATATAAAGGTCGTGGGTTTATCGATGAGATTATGGATCAGATAGAGACATACAGTCTCGTGTGGCTGGCGAGTACACTATTCTCTATATTTCCACCTTTTATCATCGCCATATATCCTATTAGTGTCTGGGATATGTTTGCGTCCTCAATAATTGACCCCTCCATTATCAGGGATGTATCTATACGTGATTTCCTTATTTTGGCTCCATCACAGATAATTGTATAGGGCCCGACGATCGATCTTTTATCGATCTCAACATTGTTGCCTATATAGCAGGGTTCGATTATTTTTCCATAAACAATCGATCTGGAGCCTATATATGTCCTACTCAGCATTGCCTTTACTGCATCGAAATATCCCTTTGGTGTGCCTATATCAAACCATGGACCCGTGAACTTATATGCATACACATCGACTTTCTTAGTAAGCCAAGCAAAAAAATAGCCTGGCGCGTCAGGATTATTGCCTTCCTCTAGGTACTTCCTTATAAGGCTAACGTGATCTCTGGGCAGTATGTATATGGCTGTCGCTATTAGTCTTGTTTTTGGTTGTTTTGGTTTTTCCTCAAAGTCAATAATTCTGTTGTCCTCATCTATCATCACAACACCGTATCGTTTTGCTTCTTCAATGGATTCTATCTCTCTTACGGCTACGATTGGTGCCCTCTTCTTGTTGAACATATCAATTAGCTTCCTAAGATCGATATCACAGATGTTATCGCCAGCCATGATCAGGATATCTCCCTTCTCATACCTGCTGAATATTTCCTTTAGGTCATAATCTATCCCTCTTATTGCTCCAAGTTTTTGCTCTTCGGTTATCGATGGCTCGAGAATTAGTTCTGTTTTCTGGGGGATGACATATTCACTTGTTTTCAACCACTTTGAGAATATATATTTGAAGGCCGAATTGGTCGAGATGAATATCCTATCAAGCTCTATTTCTGACATTTTTTCGAGCGAGTATTCTATTATCCTCTTATCCCCCAATGGAAGGAGTGGCTTAGGAAAATCTTTTGTTAGTGGCCACAGCCTCGTGGCGAATCCTCCCGCCAGAATCAGCGCATACATCACTAGGCACCCCTCGATATCATCCTCTTCAATATTGTTATCTCCTCTATATCAAAACTTTTTTCGCCTTTTACATCTGCTAAAAATACTGATAATATATCAGCTAGGTATGTGGGTTCGAGCAATGTTTTCCAGCAAAATTCTTCGTCATTAATGGTAAATTTTATCGAATCCATCCCATTAATTACCCTCTCTATGGAGTCCATGTATAGCTTTAGAATATCATCCTCGGATGTTCTCCTCAGGATTATGCCAAAACAATTTTTGCGCATATTTCTCAAGCCAACAATAAAGTTGTGGCATCCCTCTGGAACCTCAAAAAACGCTCCAAAATGTTTGGCATTCTCATTTAGTTGTGCTATGAACCGCTTTGCTACAGGTTTTAGCTTATAATCGGCAATAATCACTACTATTTTCTTACTTATTCTTTTCGCTAAGAGGTTTATGATTTTGGCATTACTGATGTCTCTAGAGTCAGCAAGTATTCTCTCACCTATTGTGGATATCGTTGTCTTCAAATCTTCTACCATATTCCTTATTCTGAAAATCTTCGCGAGTATCGTGGTGGCTAGTGCTAAACCATACGGGAAATGTGACCTAGAAACAAACCCTTCTGGTAGGCGTATATGTGGTATATCATGCTTCTTTGCAAGCTCAAGCATCATGCCACCAGTGGAAAATGTCAGTATCCTTCTTGTATTTTTCTCTTCAAGTATTTCCTTCAATGCTTTAAGAACTTCGTACGTGTTTCCCGAGTAGCTATAGAATACATAGAAAGCATCATCATGTACCTTCTCGTATGTTCTAGCAACAAAAATATCAATATCTTGCCTTGTCACAGAATATTTGAGATACGTGCCTATGTATTCCCCTATTATTCCTGATGCCCCCATACCATACCATATTATCTCGGATACTTCCTCACTATCCATATCTAGTGTCTCCGCGGCCTCTTTACCATCCCTAACTCCTTGGAATACAAGGTCGCTATATGATAATATTTGCTTCATCATCTCCCTATTGTCTCTATCTAGGAGCAGATCTAGCACGCTCCTTGCCGTGTTTCTCATCCCTCAAATATTTCATCTTCTGCGGAGATATGCCTCTCTAAGCACATTAAGCCATGCTATCACCACATCCCGAAATCCCTCGTCCTTTTCAGCTCTCTCTAGGACGCCCCTTATCGTCCATTTTGGGAAGAGTAATTTTAGTGCTGGGTCCGAGAGAAGACATATGTTGTCACCTATTATTTTTACTATACGTATATCAACAAGCTTCTCGATAATCTTCTTCTCCTCGTCCGATATGTCATATATGTTTATTACTCCCTCCCTTCGTAGACGTTCAACAAAAGCATATGTTTCTGGATCACCGATGACCTCCGGAATAACATTCATATCGACCTCCCACGAGGCTAAGTATTCCGATACAAAGTCAGAGTATACCTGAGCATATTCGGGCACTTTGCGGACAATATCCTTGAAGTTTGGTGGCTTCTTACGATAGAAGACGACATCTGATATTAGATATACTCTCTCTACCAGGGCACGTTCATCATATCTCACCTCTAGTATTCCTAGTGCCGAAAGAACATAGATGTATGATATTATAAGGTCACGTGTTGTGGGAGCCGATAGTCTCTCCCTAACTTTTCTGACTAGATCGTCAACTGTTGTTACTCCCTCATTAATCATCACTGATAGTATTACTCGTGCCTCTAGATCTCTAAATATATCAGCTATCCTCTGCTCGAGCGGGAGATTCGGGTATAGCAGAATCATATTCCATAGAGCACTCCATTCTTCCTCGGTTGTAGGGATCTCTCTCCTCCTAAATAGTCTTAATGCTGATCTAACAAGTGCTCCTCGATATGGATCAGGCCTCTCGTCTGGATTAAGAATAATGCCGACCAACTGTCCAAGTTCTTCTCCCGAAAAGTAACAGACAAAGTATCTACCACTATAGGTTTCGGAGAAGATAGCATCCTTGGGGTAACGTACTACATAGAACCCTTCACGTAATCTTTCCCTTTCTCTTTCCCCCAACTCCCCCCTTACTTTCTCCCTCATTTCCTCTCTCATGATGAGACCAAGAATATCTAAAAATAGGTCGGGTTCCATCCCCCCCAAGGGGTATGACCCAAGCAATCTTGGACGACTTCTCCTCATCCATTGACCTATGAATAAAGTTTCTGGTATTTTCCTCACCCACGATATTCTGCTTCTAACAATGCTCCACAGATACTCACATATAATCTATATATCTTCGCTATTTTTGATTTATAAAAGGTTCTACGACTAGGTGAATCAGAAATGACGGTTTTTGTACTTGGCATTGATTCTGCGGAGCCGATTCAAGTCTTTGATCAGTGGCTGAAGGAACTACCAAACCTAAAACAACTTGTTGAGAGCGGATCACACGGAAAGATAGCAAGTACTGTACCACCAATAACATGTCCAGCATGGATGACATCTTTAACAGGACTTAATCCTGGAAACTTTGGGCTCTATGACTTACGCTATATAAAGAAGGACTACTTTGAGTTTGGACTTGTAAACTCACGACTGATCAGATTCAAGAAGGTATGGGATTACTTGGGAGAACAGAACAGGAGATCAATAACCGTTATGATTCCAACAACATACCCGCCACAGAAGATAAATGGTATCCAGATCGCCGGCTTCCTCACACCAGACCCAGATTCAAATTTCACCTGGCCTCCATCCATAAAGGAGGAAATCTTCAGTGTCATCGGTGGAAAGGAGAACTATATTATCGATGTTTATGAATATAGAAGGTTGGATCCTCATGATCTCTATAAACGTTTGATGAGAAAGCTGGACCATGACTTCAAGATAATTAAGTATCTCCTATCCAACCATAAGTGGGATTTCTTTATGAGCGTCATCATGTCAATAGACCGTGCCCAACACACACTATGGAAATTCTTTGACAAGGACCATCCTAGATATATCGAGGATCCAGAACTGGAGGACGGACTTCTCAATATATATAGACGCATCGACGAGTACCTAGGCACTATCCTTGATATGCTACCAGAGGATACAAATATCATAGTAGTATCTGACCACGGTGCCAAACGTATGTATGCCCGCATAAATGCGAATGAAGTTTTGATTCAGGAGGGATTTCTAAAGCTAAATAAGCAACCCAAAAGACCAATATCCCTTAAGGAAGCATACGAGAATGGCTTCATCGATATGAAGAATTCTGACGCCTTCGCCTTGGGAGCATATGTTGCCCAAATATTCATTAACACGGAGAAAAAACCACTTGGCAAGGTGTCCGAGGAGGAATATCTTTCTGTTCGCACACAGATCGCCGATGTTTTCCGCGAGGTGAGGGGGGAGAATGGAGAAAAGCTTGACAACAGGATAATCTTCAAGGAGGACGCATACCGTGGCCAGATGCTTGACGTGATGCCAGATATAACTGTCTATTTTGATAACCTACACTATGGCTCGAATGAAATGATAGGTTTTGGGGGACTATATAGCCTAGAAACAGCAAAGGGTGCCGACGACTCGAATCATGGCGAATATGGAATATTCATAATTAGTGGCCCAAATATCGGAAGGAGAGTTCTCAGAAATATAAAGCTGGAAGACTTGGCACCAACAATACTGGATCTCATGGATATCAGGCCCCCTAGTAATCTGGATGGTAATTCTATCTTAGGGTGAACCATCATGCGCTTAGGTGAGCCCCATGGTGGAAAGCTTGTGGATCGTCGCGTCCAGGGACGATCACGAGAACGATTAATTGAAGAAGCCTATGAGATGACACAAATCCAGGGGGACGAAAGAATCCTAAGTGACTGTTGGCAGATTGCCATTGGTGGTTTTTCTCCCCTAGAGGGTTTTCTAGTAGAGGACGACTATATTTCTGTCGTTAAGAACGCAAGGCTATCTAATGGGCTTATATGGAGCTTTCCGGTCGTGTTGCCAGTAAACGAGAGTACATATGGAAATATCTCAGAGGGGGACGAGATAGCCATATTTGATGGGGATCACCCTATTGCCATTATGCATGTTGACCAGCTTTATAGGCGTGATAAGAAATTCGAGATGAAATATTTTTTTGGTGTTGACAGCATAGCGCATCCAGGTGTAAGGAAGCTTATTGAACAGCCCGATAACCTTATCGGTGGTAAAATCAGGCTCATAAACAAGCCTAGGATTCCCTATGCTGAGCACCACTTAGAGCCGAAAGAGACAAGGGAGACCTTCGAAAGACTTGGTTGGAAGAAAATTGTTGCATTCCAGACCAGAAACATACCACATAGAGCCCATGAATACCTCCAGAGAATCGGCTTAGAGATAGGGGATGGTCTCTTCATACATCCCATAATTGGGGAAAGAAAACCAGGGGACTTTCCACCTGAGGCAATAGTGGAGGCCTATGACTGGGTTGTGAATAATCTATATCCAAAAGATCGTGTAGTATTATCGTTTCTATGGACGTGGATGCGTTTTGCTGGACCACGAGAAGCCCTACATCACTGTTTGATAAGGAAGAATTATGGGGCTACTCATCACATTATAGGGAGACTACACGCATCTCCCGCTGGATTTTATCCGGAGTATGCCACGCATGATTTCTTAAGGAAATTTTCGGTTGATGAATTGGGCATAGAGCCACTGTTACTTAAGGGGCCGTTTTATTGTAAGAAGTGCGGGATGGTGGCTACTGAGAATACCTGTGGACATGGCGAGGAGGATCGTATAAAGATATCGATGACGTTTGTCAGAAACAAACTAAGGGAGGGCAAAATAGAGGAAATACCAGAAACTATAATCCGCCCAGAGATACTAAGGATAGCACTAAAGTATGTTGATAGGATATAACTATCGGATAAGATATAGTTACTTCATATTTCTATTTTACTTAGTTAATTGTTAGGCCTTAGGTATCTGTGATAAAAATGAGGTTGTTAGATGTAATCTCTGATCGAGCATATATGTTGGATGTCAATAATGATGGGGCAAAGGAGCTTGTTATCGCACAGTTGTCCAACATATTGGTCGTTGATCCTCAAAACTGGAGAGTCATTCAGAAGATAAAAATCAAACCAAAGGCTGAGGGAAAGGCAGAAAGTTTTGACCGCCAATTATTACAATCAATATCGACCGAGGGCACGCTTATAGAACGCACTAGTATATCTGGTGAACTGATAACGAAATTTCTGGTGTATGATATTGACGGCGACAGCAACCCAGAGTTGATCGTACTACGGGCAGATGGCATTATCGCATGCTATGATTTTAGGGGGAAAGAAAGATGGTCAATGTTTCTTGACCCATATATCACCGACATATCTGTCTGTGATGTTGATAATGATGATGTTTTTGAGATAGTTGCTGTTTCCAAGGGGCGTATGATGTATATTATAGATTCTCGAAAAAAAGTCTATAGATTTTATCTGGCGGATATTTTTGGAATTCCCGCAATAATTGATTGTCTGCCTAAGGGTACAGACATCGGTAATATCGCCATACTTGTTAGGGATGGAATTATATACCTCCTTAGGGCTTCGATTCAAAAGAAGGTGTTGCGGCGGGAGGAAAAAATTCAGACATTAAATGTAATGAATCTCTTAAAGGGTGGAGAACCCACAGCAATGTATGTTGGCGATGTTGATGGCGACCAAACCATTGAGTTTGTTGTTGGTTTTTCCAATGGGGATATTCAAGTTTTGAATAGTGCAGGGATGGAAAAACTCACAATAAGTTTGGAGGATAGAATCGCCTTTGTAAAAAATATAGGAATATCTGAGGGGCTACCTCTTATAATTTGTGGAGATTTCATGGGAAACCTAGTGATCTTTCATGGTCTGAAATATAGGGTTATTAAGGGCCTACCGAGAAGAATTGAATGTGATGTAGATGGAGATGGGGTCAATGAGACGATAAGTATCATCGCAAAGACTCTTCGAATATATAAGAACAAAAAAGAGCAACTTTCCATTCAGGGACGTAGCTATATAACGGCGTTCACTCTTGCTGATGTTGATAATGATGATAGGAAAGAAATAATATTGGGTTGGAATTCGAGGAGCCTATCGGTATACGATATTGATGGTCAAAGAATAGCCTCATTGCGAACTACGACAATCCCGAGAGTTTTGATTCTTGAGGACATCAACTCCGACGGAATAAGCGAATTAATATGCGGTGGTGAAGGTACGGTTGAGATCTATGGTGTATAGTCAGACA
>CAZVPA010000070.1:0-4134 GCA_964628995.1 uncultured Nitrososphaerota archaeon
TAGCGCGGGGTTCACTCAACAATATATTATAAGCAACATTATGAATGACATTTTAATTTTTGGTTATTTAATTATTGAACGTTGTTTGTGATTTAGAGGATATGATGCCGGAGGTCGCGGAGGTAGTTCAGCCTCAATTAGGGCGATAGTACATAATGGTATAACGATAGGGATACAGCTTGACTTCAATGTCATCATTAGGATATATATGAGAACAGCGACGCCCCAGAAGTTTGGTGTTAGGATGCTTAGGGAATTACCAGATCTGCTAAAACAAAAGGATGTAAAGGAAATACTCAACATTCCAGAATTCGACAAAACAATTGTTAGAGAATCTACCCACTCACCATTAGAAGCAGATCTATCGCTAATTAAAGACAATAAAGTTGTGGCTGAGCTCTCTGTTAAGGCATCCACTGGCAATCTAGACTATATAATTAAGTCTTGGAGAACCGAAAGGAGGAATCTCGACCTACTAGCAATACTCCCCCTAGAAGGCAGAAAAAATAGCAATATAACATACTATGTAGCACTAATAGTCGTCCCAAAAATTTTGAGACGCGAGAATCCAGCACGAATAAGAAAGTATCTCCTCAGTGTTATCAATGCTAAAAGAGAAGAAGAAAAACTAGACAGACTCTGGCCAACAGATTTCTCTGAAATATCTGGGGCTATCAGAGATTTCGAGCTCCTAAGGAAACAGGATGAGATTTTAAGGAAACAGGATGAACTTCTAAAGAGACAGGAAGTAATGATAAAGAAATTTGATCGCATCATCGAAATCCTAGAAAAAATATATGAAGAACTAAAAGCCTCTAAATAATATATATGGCCCGTAGATGTCCAGCCTCTTCTAAGCACTTGTATTAATTGATGGAGACTCTATAACATACATTTTTATATTCTTGATGGGGGATAATGGTGTGTTCTATGGAGAGGGCTGTCATTCCTGCTGGGGTCTCAGCGATTTTCGAGCCGTTTATTTGTAGTGATCCTTTTCTCTCTGGGGCTCGTGGCTCTGGAATTGGTGTTGAGGAGGCCGTAGAGGTATCCCTAAGTATATCCAAGTCGGACAGATTAGCAGTCACCAACTATATTAATGGGGAACCCGCAAGGGATGGATTGGGGATTATTGCTGTCAAAACATTCTTCGAAATACTTGGCATCGAACCAAAATACCACATAGAGATCAACCAGAAAATCAATGTTCCGATTGGATGTGGTTTTGGTACGAGTGCGGCATCAGCCCTCGGGATAGTGCTCCTTCTTTCCAGAACACTCAAGCTACCACTAAGTCTTATACAAATCGGAGACATAGCACATATTGCAGAGATAAGAGCAAGGACGGGTCTCGGAACAGTATCTGGGCTGGTGTTCCTTGGGGATATAGTCATAGTGGCTAGGCCTGGAGCACCATCCAACTGTCTTGTGGACAGAATATTACTAGGATGTGGCGATATATATGTTGTTCTTGCATCGAGAGGAAAAAAAGAAACAGCGATTGCTCTGAGTGATAGCGGCCTTATTGAGAAGGCATCAACATATGGAAAAATCGCCGTTGATAAACTCATCAAAGACCCAACCCCAGAAAATTTCTTTCAGATCTCAAGATCCTTTGCTAGGAAAACGGGGCTTCTAGTTAGGGATATTGATAGGCTCATTGACAAGTTGAAGGGAACAGTTATTGGGGCCGCCCAAGCAATGATAGGTGACTCGATATTCGCACTAGCATATAGAGAAGATATTGATGAGGCCAGAAAAATAATCGAGGACTCATTGGGTGCGAAAGCATTCGTAGGAAGACTCGTCAGGTCTGGTTTCTGTACATCATAGCTACAATGTTGCTGGCGGGGATTATGCCCATTGAGGATATCCTCATAGACCTATGGATACTGGAGGATGCGCCATACGGGGATATTACTGCTGGCCTCCTACCAGACATGAATGTTAAGGCACGGATAATATCGAAGGATGAGGGAATAATAGCAGGTATGTTCCTAGTAAGGAAGATATGCAGAAAAATGGGTATCTCCCTCCACACAATCAAGGATGATGGCGACTACATAGGTCATGGGGACATAATAGCGGAACTCTATGGAAACTCTAGGAGAATACTTCTATGCGAGAGATTAATCCTTAACCTCTTAATGTATCTTAGTGGGATAGCAACCACAACAAGAATATTTGTGGAAAAAGCTAGGAGAGTAAATCCTAGAGTTAGGATTGCAGCCACAAGAAAAACGATACCTGGGCTCAGATGGGCCTCAAAGGTTGCCGTCAAAATAGGTGGTGGTGATACCCACAGGTTTGGGCTTAGTGACTCCTACCTAATCAAGGATAACCATATCCGCATCGCTGGGGACTTAGAGAGAATAATAATATACGCGAAAAAGGACTCCAGCTTCACGAAACTTGTCGAGGTAGAAGTACGTACAGTAGAGGAAGCAATTATTGCTGCTAGGAGTGGGGCAGACATAATAATGTTCGATAATATGTCCCCCAGCGAGATAAACCAAGCAATAGAGAAGATAAAGGATCTGGGGCTGAGAGAAAAATTGATCCTAGAGGTGTCGGGGGGAATAACACTTGATAATATCGAGGAATACGCCAGACTGGATATCGATGTTATATCCACAAGCATAATAACAATGAGACCCAAGCCCCTAGACCTAGCACTAAAGATTGTATCTATCGAAGAAAAAGAGGGATAGAAACCTACCTTAACTCCTTAGATGTTGTCCATACATATGATAGGAATCCTTGGAGTGTTAGTACCCAGTTCTCGTCAGAGGACGCTATCCCGTATACCTCCGCTCCCCCCTCGGGTGGTACTACCGCTAGTATTGCTTCCTTCCCATCGACAACACATCCAACGATGTTTCCTCCCGGATAGTTTCTCACGAGAACGCCTCTTCGTGCCCTTAACTGGTTCACTATTCTTGCGTGGGATGGACTAGTAGGATTGAAGCCCGCGGCCACCTGTACTCTAACCATCCCCCTCAATGCTGCTATCCTGTTTACTGGTACATGATCCATTGATGGGAGTACTAGGATTACGAATGTTTTTGCTCGGGGCACCATGTCCTTTATGTGTGCGTATACCCCACTTATCCCCTTAACTATCCATATTGTCCTCTTGGCTGGCATTGATCTCTGCATCGTCTCCTCGTATAGTTTTAGCATGAGGTCTAGGGATTCCTCGAAACCCCTAAGCATTTTCTTGACCTCCCCAAGTATTGCTTCCGAAAAGGCTTTCCTCACGTTTTCGCTCAATTTTTGTGACTCTGCCTCAACCTTGCCTGATATTGTGGATATTGCCTCATCCATACTCGTCTTCATCGTCTTTGTTGTATCCTCCCTTAGCTTGGCAAGGTTTTGGTCTGTATCCTCTATTGTTCTCTTGAGGGATTCCTCCACATCAACTCTAAGTTTTTGTAGTGTATTGTTCATTCCCTCTATCTGTGTTGTTATGTTGGCTATTGTGTTCTCGTTTATTTCTGTGAGGCTCTTCATGAACCCCTCTGATGCCTGTTTTACTGATTCTGAGAATGATTTTATTGTGTCAGCCATGCTTTTCTTGAGTTCTTCAAAGCGCTCCGAAACCCTACTGGTTGTTTTTTCTCTAGCCTCATTAAGCCTGCTTGTGAGTTCCGTAACTTTGTTTGATAATTCTGTTGTGAATGTACTTGTTATGTTCTTTGTTGTCCCCTTTAGATCTGCCATCATGGTGTCTAGTTGTTCTTTTGTTGTCTCGCTCATCCTCCTGAAGCTTTCTTTCATGTTTTCCGATATCTTCCTGAAGCTTTCTTCAATGTTTTTGCTGAGGTTTTCCACACCTGAGGCAACATTCTGTGTTGTTTCCTGTATCTGGCCTACAGCCCCCGAGAGGGCCTCCTGTAGCATTCTTTGGATCCTTAGAAATGTCTCCTGTATGTTATTTACCTGCTGAACTATGTTCTGCATGAAATCATTCATTGTTTTTGTTAATGCCTCTATAGATTCTGATACTTGATTACTTATCTGCTCTACAGTATTCGCCATCGTGTTGGTGACACTGGATGCAAACTCACCAATATTGTTTTCTATGTTCTGGAGTGCGTTTTCTAGGCTTTCCGAAGCCGCCCTCGTAAAGGA
>CAZVPA010000070.1:4144-12331 GCA_964628995.1 uncultured Nitrososphaerota archaeon
GTTTATAACTCTTGTAACAAATTTTCTCTTTCATTCTAGGCTTTCTGATGTTGATATTGTTATATCCCCAAGCTCCTTGGAGATGAATGTCGTGAGGAGGCCAAGCTCGTTTTCTAGTTTCTTTGTTATGTTTGATGCTTCCCTCATCATTGTCTCATTTAGTTCTGAAACCTTGCCACTCATACTCTCAAGTGTCTCTCCGAGCTGTTTTTCTAGACTGGATCTAAGTTCCTGGGACTGCTTTGAGAAACTCTCTGTCAGGCTGGCTACTGTATCCCCCACAAAACTTGTTATTCCCTCTATCTGTTTCCTCATTATGTTGGAGATGTCACCGAGCATCTCTCCTAGGCTCCCAGATATCTTGGATAATCCATCGTTTATTATATCCATCACGGCCTTATTGAACTCGCCAACACTCTTGTTCAGGATCTCTACACTCTCCTCTATAGACTTCCGTATCTCGACTTCAGACTCTTCAAATCTCTTCTTGAGTCCTGCTAGCTGGTCTATAAATAGCTTATATGGAGGAATAACCTCATACCTGGGGGGCGTACCCTCTATCTCCCTAGCGAATCCCTCTCTAACGAGGATCTTCATGGCACTCTCAACAGTATCTAGAGGCCTATTAAGGGCCATACTTAGTTCCGCCATGGACATGGGGCCGAGACCAAGACAGCTAAGATAAAGATCTATTGCGCTCTCGGGAAGATCCTTGGATCTGAGGAGCTCCTCCAAAACACTGGACATCGTGATACACCACGCAATCAGCAAAAACAACAAAATTCAAAATATAATGAGCCCGCATGCTTCCAGATAAAATCATGCTGTTCCCTCGATATTATGTCCCCTTATAAATAAATGGAGGTTTTTCTTATTGGTGTCAACATATGGAGGAATTCATGAGTGAGATATTTAGGGGGCTGCCAGCAGAGTATGGTCTCCTCCGTAGACTTCAGCCAGAACAATTCGTGGAGCTCATGAGGAGGCTTATGTCCCTGAGGTTTAGAGAGAAGAGGATCCCTAAAAGGATGGTCCTGAGGGTTGGGGGCTCCAAGAAGGTTGTTGGGTCACGAACGATTAGGACCGCGGATGAACTACTCACAAGGATACTGGATCGGATAAGGATCCATGGGAGACGACCAAAAATAATCCTGCGGTACCTCAGCAAGTAGTCCCTAGACATAAAACTCCAAAACTTTTTAGCATATTTTTCTTGGTTTTCTTGGTGCAGACAATGACGGAGGCCGTATGTTTCAGTATTGACTCACTTGTCGACTCGAGACTTGAAAACATAGTATTTAATGTTGCTATCCCACTCATCATTGTCATGAAAAACGAGACCCAATTCGCCATTGCTAGGGACATGCTGAAGAAAAACCTGAGGGAACTCAGCAAGAAGCACCCATCCTTCTACTACTCCCTAGAGACGCTATCAACATTCCTAGACATAGACTACAACCTACTGGTGGACCTATATGAGTATCTATCAGAACTATACGTAACAAAGATACACCTAGCCGACGAAATACTCAGAGCCCTCCACACGAGAGGGATCCGGAATATAGTATATACCAGATCCGACCCAGCAATAGAAGAAATAAAGCTTACATCGGCTGGACTGAGAGAATATATAGACACCATAATCTCCCTACCAGAAACATTCGGCATACTCCGTGGCACCACCGTATTTGAGAAAATCGCAAACCACATAATAAAACATGGATATGCATCCTCCAAGGATGAGATACTACTAGTAACACCAAACCTAGACGACTACCTAGACGCACATAACGCAGGACTAAGAGTAGTATGGTTCTCAAAATACGGAGAACTAAGAACAGGAAACCAGATACTGACACTAAGGGAAATAATGGATTTCCTATAATCAGCACTTCCGAGCCTCTTCATCCACTCCGCCGGTGGCGTTTTCATCATCAACAACCGCAGTAAAAACAAAGAATTATTTAATTCTTATAATATATCTCATCCTAGATAAGAATTAGGTGTTATGAAAGTGTCTGAGGAATTTGTTTTGACGCTTATTGATGTTGAAGAAGAGTATGTTCTAACACTCCTAGAGGTTAATAAAGATATTGTTTCATAAACTTTGGGAGTTCTTGGAATGGGCCTCTATGCCGATAGGGTGCTCTCTATTATTGCGTCCAGTTTTCCTCTCAGCTCTACTAGTTTGGCATTCTCGATAATGAGTTTTCGTTTGATCTTTTCTATTTCAACCAAGATTTCTTCGGCTGATGCTAGGTTTATGTTTAGTTTTCCTATAAGATCTCTCATGGAATCTATCCATGCTTTGAGGTCGTTTTGAATGATCTCTTCTATCTCCCAGGGCTCCGTTATTCCTTCATAGAAGCCCATTATGTGGAGTTTATAGTCGAAGAATGTATATTTTTCTAGGAGCCTCTTTCTTCCTAGTTTCTTCAGTAGTCTCGTGAATAGAGGGATACCATACGTTATTGTCTTGGCCCTATCGTAGGATACCCCTGCCTTGACCAATAATGCTTTCCTGAGCGTTTCAACACATGCCCAAGCTTTCTCACAGGCATCTACATAGTCGCCCTTATCGAGAACATCTAGTGCTAATTCATAGAAATGTACTGCTTTATCTACGAGCTCATCAACATCCATCAATAGTTCACCTCCCAGTCCGTATACGTAATATACGATAAAGCTATTAAAGCTACGGAAATTTATTAGAAGGGTTTACCGTCTTTCCTCCTGTTCTGCTCCGGCACTGTTTCTGGATAGTTGCTACTAGTTCATAATAGAATTGGAGTAATGTTTTGTTTATTTTTGTGTAAAGGTATTGCTCGGTTAGGTTTGCTATTGCTACAAGCGGTGGCCATATCAGTACCATCAGTACCAATCCAATCCTATATATTTGTGTGGAAAGTATATCTGTTGTTGATAGTTCTAAGCTTGTTACGAAGAACCCTACAACTATTATCGCTGTTATCAGTAGTATCTTATTCGCAAGATCCTTCCTAACATCGTTGGATTCTTCTATCCCTCTTATGAACTTCTGATATTTTATTGGTGCTCGATAGGTACTCACAAGAATAAACGCTACTGTTGTTGTGTAGGTTATTGTTATATTATAGAACAAATCTAGAGATATTATTGGGGCTGCCTCATATAGTGCTAGTAATCCCAATAGTGTCGCCACTGCCGTCGGTAGGGAGTAGCCTATTTTCCGCTTGATGTGGCCACTGAGGAACCCATATCCTAGGAGGTATAGGCACTGAGAATTTTTATGATGGGTCGTTGCTTCGTCTAGTGTTGATATTATTATGGGACAATCAATGCCTCTCTTCAATCCCCTCATCTTCAATCCCCTCAGCGCCTCCTCCACTAAGGAAATGGCTGTTACGAATTCGTAGGACACCTTTGTCCTTAACTCGACCTCAATACCCTTGATATGTGAGAATGCTATGTATGCATGTACTAGGGATAAAAAGCCGCAAATTACTGTCACTAGGATGAGTGTTTTTAGGGTCATCATGTCTTGATAAAATGCGGGTTTTGGTAGAAATATTAGTATTGTGGGAAGCGAAAAACCTAGGAGGCAAAATATTAGGGCCTCCTCAGCGAGCACACCTGTCGTTCCTTCATATATCCCCCCTATTGAGAAAGCATTCACTATATCCCTACGTCTCAGAATTATTATCAATAAATAACAGATCGATAACGAAAGCACCATTAGATGTGCCCCTAGTACGGGAAGCTTATGTAGCATGAAAGACATGTATATTGACTCGTATAGTGTCGCACTCATAATACCGAGGAGGAAAAATCCAAGCAGGAATAGGTACATCTCCATACTTGGAATCTTTTTCTGTTTGGGGGGCTGATGCTCCTTTTTTTCCTCTTTCTCCTTCTCTTCCTCCTTTATTTCCAAGTCAAAAAAGTCTCTGATCATGGGGCTCAGGAAGATGAAACATATAGCTGATAGTCCCAATATGGGTATTATTAGAAACAAAAGTATTATCACGACATTTATGGATATATTTACCGCAAGGATGATCATAATTACTATTGATGCTATGCTGAATACCAGAGTGCCTGTGGAGCCCAATGATAAAATGAAGGCAAGAAGAACCCTTCTTTCCTTACGTATGAAAAAATGATTGATTATTGGGGGTAGGAAAACTGGGATTAGGAATATGAGGACAAACCCCACCTCGAAGATAGGTTCTATTATGTAGAACCCGAAGGTTCCTAGTGCTATTAGAACCCCTCCCACTACTGATGTTGTCGTCAAAGCCCAGAATGCCAGATATTTGGTCTCTTTCCTCCAGAAATACTTCAAGTATCTAAGGTTTTTTATCCTTGCGAAGATCGACCCAAATGTACGCAAGAAATATTCTAGCTCCTTAACGAATTCTGGGTGTATACTACATTTTACTAGCGGCATGATTGGACGCGGAAGTGCTCCCTTTAATCTTTCAAGCTTCTCTATATCCCCCTCCCTATATCCTCTCAGACTTATATGTCTCCTAATGTCCCCTATGAGGGGTACATAGACAAATAATAGGTTCAGAACCCCCCATATCGCTGGAATAAACACGAGAAAAGAGGCAATAGCATTCCTGAACAATTCATCCCGAAAGAATATGTATACGAATACATAGAGTAGTGCCGATAGGAACATGATTATACTAATACTGCCCTTTATTTTCAGCTCAAGACCAGACTCTTTCCCCTTCTCTCCATTATTAGGGTTCCTCTCTATATTCTCACTATTATTGTTTCCCCGCCTTCTTCTTAACTCCTCCTCCACCTCACCAATAAGCCTACTAATATTATCATATTTGTCTGGTTCCCCAGACTTAAACTCCTTGAATGTCTCGTCGAGTTTTTCTGGGGGTAGCCTAAGTAGCATATTTTTTATAGCACTCCGGATTTCTGGATGTCCTAAAGCGGTATTTAGTGCCTCCTTGGCTCTTTCTCTGAAATCCTCTTTCTTTATTTTGGAGAGACATTGGTCATATGTGTCCTTAAAATCGATCTTTGCCACTATTTTCTCCTCATCTTTAATTCCATGCTCCATTATCTGAGTTATCTTGCATGCCAAACAGCCAGGTCTTGCGTGATACCCCCAAGCAACAATCCCAGATAGTAAGACATCAATTATCTTCTCATCGGATTCAGATATCTTTTTCTCTAAAAAATTCACATGTGCTCTAAAGTTCGGTCTTTGGTATTTCCCCATAAACTCCTTTAGTAGATCCTTTGTAAACTTATATATGGCTATAATTATAAGAAGCACAATAAACATGGCACCAAAACCAACATAGATCTCCATAATGACACCCCGAAAAGTGAAATCAAAGATCTGCTATGTATTATCCCCAATAATTCCTAAATTTTCCTAAAAAAACACCACATAAAGGTTATTGTATAAACCATACCACAAAGACGAACCCCCCTAGGTCGGCATATCATATCTCTGTAGGTATTTCGGTCGTATATATACCGGTAAAATCATTGGGAAAAAATGGATGTTTTTGTTCTCTATATGTCTGTTGTGGGTTGCGAAAGATGGCCAGTATACGGGAATCATCGAGGGAGAGGAGGTTTAGGAGTATTCCTGTGGATGTGGAGTTCCATGCCCTCAGGAAATTGTCTCAGATGATTGGTGCGACTCCCGTATATTCGCTTCGTGGTACCCATGTTGTTGAGCTACATATACATTCTCCAGAACCAATAGACTTAGACATAATCAGCAGGTTTAGGTTTCTGCGGCATCTGGATCTCTCTGGCTCTACTAGGCTCTTTTCGCTTGGCGCTTTGGCTGATCTTGAGCGCTTGGAGACCTTGATTCTCTCGAAGACAAATATTTCTGATGCTGATTTAGAGGTCATCGTTGGTCTCGATAACCTCAGGGTTCTTGATATTAGCTGGACAAACATATCTGACATATCTCCTCTATCGGAACTCATGAATCTCGTAGAACTATACATAAACAATACCTATGTTAGGGATATAGATGCGTTGGCCCATTTCTGGAGGCTCAGGGTTCTGAATCTGAGTGAGACGAGAGTAGGCGATATCTCACCATTGGAGGAGAATACAACACTCAGGGAACTATACCTAAGGAGGACTCAAGTATCCAGACTCATACCCCTGCTGAATAATCGTGTACTTAGTGTTCTGGACATTGGTGAGACCAATGTTAGGGATCTGGGGCCTATAAGTCTGGCTAGAGAGATGAGGATACTCTATCTCGATGGGACAAAAATAATGGACTTCTCCATACTGGGGAATTTTTCTGGTCTCGAGAGACTCTACCTAGGGAATACGGAGTTCTCCATGCTCGACATAATATCCAAGTGTAGGAACCTGAGGGTACTCCACATAAATAACACGAGAGTTATGGATCTCAGACCAATAATATATCTCGAGAAACTCACAGAACTCGACCTCAGCCACACAAATATCCTCGACTTCAGCCCCCTCGGGAGGCTAAAAAATCTCAAAATACTGCGGCTAAACACAACACAAATAACAGACATGAGGCCAATAGGCCTCCTCAAAAAACTCAAAATAATCGACATGGAGAATATAGGCAGTGTTGATATGGGGCAACTAAGGACACTTGGGGATCTAGAAGAACTGAACTGCAGCAAGAATTACATATCATCACTAAGAGAGATAAGTAGTCTCAGAAAGCTAAGGATACTGAATCTTAGCAGCACAAACATAACCGATATATCACCAATCGCGAACCTCGATGGACTACAGGAACTATACCTATTCGACACCCAAATACGGGACATAACCGCGATCTCAAGACTGAGAAACCTACGGGTATTAATACTCGCAAGAACAATGGTGGAGGACATATCGCCACTATCCAGACTGAAATACCTAAGAAAACTCAGCCTATGGGGAACAAAAGTCCAGAACATAGAGCCCCTAAAACCTCTGACAAGAATAGAAGAACTCAACCTAGGAGAAACAAAAATAGTGGACATAGAGCCACTAAGAGGCCTACTACGGCTCAGAAGACTTAACATATCAAATACACAGGTGGCGGACCTAGACCCCCTAATACACCTCGCACAGGAGGGGTCCCTCATATATGTTGACCTAAGACTATGTACACGCGTACCCAAAGACCAAATAGAAGAACTCAGAAAACACAACGTCCATGTACTTTGGCCCTAAGGTCATGGAGGAATTTCGTCGAAAACACTCATTTCAGTATCTTCTTTCGTTTGAGATATTTTATCATCCTCTCCAAAAATTTCTTGGCGTCCTCTATCACGATTTTAATGGTTTTCTCCTCCACAAACACATAAACATGGTCGCCCGCACTTTCACGTATCCTTCTGTATTTTTCAAAGACACCATGTATCGCCCTGATTCTTTCGAATATTTTCCCATAACCCCTCTCGATTTCTCCAGTCCTAATAAGGTTGGAATCAAAAAGTGGTAGTATTGTTGAGTGCTCCAACACATCTATATTTCTGGTTAGTAGTACAGCTCTAGCCGCATAGATAACAGCATAATATGCATGGCTAACAGCATCACCAAAATGCCCCTCCCCAAGCATCCTAGTGGCGATCTCGATCTCCCGTTGGGCCCTCCAAATAAGGAATCTTATCTCATCCTTATCCATCTCCAAGTACATCACCACGGCCCATACATTTATTGATAGGGATTCCTCTAGTAAAAGCCACCTTCATCACTTATGATCCCTGACATAGTACCTTCATTCAAGAGTCCCCTCTTTATGTCTAGTCAGAAACAATATTTTATACGCTTGATAGGTATCCTATATTTGGGGCTTCATATTGCGAGAAACCGAGTGCGTGGGGAATCATGTCAAAAGAAATCAAAGTTACGTATGATAGGGAGGCGGATGTTCTAGCAATAATCTTTGATGAGGATTCAAAAAACCATGATTTTATAGAGCCCACCCCAGGCTGGTTCATATGGTTCGATGAAAACAACAATATACGAATGATAGAGATATTTAGGGCAAGCGGGTTCTTGTCGAAGCTAAGAACCATAGGGCTGGAGGATAGGAAGTATTTGATTTGACCTTACATGAGGTTCGCATCTATTTTTTCCTAAAGTCATATACTGGGCCTCCCTCAAAGATCAATTTGACTTTGTTTATTCGGGCTAGTGCAACAGCATCCTCGATTTCGTCTTTTCCAGCCC
>CAZVPA010000071.1:0-12294 GCA_964628995.1 uncultured Nitrososphaerota archaeon
ACACACCAATGCTTGAACTTTTATAATGATCTTACCCACAAGTTCAATATAGCAACAAAATAAGCCATAGAATATGTTGGGATGATGAAGCCCGCAGAAGAGAAATGGTGGAGAAGGCGGGCACATGGAATCGGAAAGGGGAAAACGATACGGGTGAGTCCCGCCTTTTGGCGGGATAGCCCTAACGGGCCGATGGCCCGGCCCAGGCCACTCCACTGGGATCTTTCCCAGTGGAGGGTGGCCGAACCTCCCCGCTGGGGAATCTTAGGATTCCCCGCAATTTCATTGCGGGGAGGAGGTCAATATTCCCAATAACTCCCTGATTTTCCCCATGGGGATTACTCTCCTGCTCTCAATTACAACGTATGCCATGAAATTGGAGAAATCCTCTATGAGGGGTGATCCATAGTCTTCCTCGATAGCTCCCGCAATCACATCGAATCCTGGGAGAAGGGGAGTGAAAGCTGGGAGAACTATCTTTCCCTGACCAATCAGGAACACGGGGAATTTCTCTCTAGACACGGAATCGGAGAACGTAATTGTTGGATGAATATGCGCCATTATTATTGAGGAATCCTTATAATCCATACTTGGTTTTGCGTGCCCATGTATGAATAGATATTCCCCCATCTTTAATTCCCGGACAAAATGTACTGAGTACTTCTCTAGGACACCAACAATAAAATTGTCATGGTTGCCACGGACTAGATATGTCTCGATACCTAACCTTTTGAGAGTCCTCAACATGTCTATTACTTCCTTATGTTCTTGGGGTGTTTTCCGAGAGAATGTATGCTTAAGATCTCCAACAATTATTATCCTCTCTGGCTTATACTCACGAACCAGACCAAGTATCTGTCTCTTCATCATTTTGTACTGTACTGGAGGGACATAGGATCCAGATTCAGCAAATGCATATTCTAGCCCGATATGGCAATCAGCAAAAACTATCGCCCTTAGACTCCTTATGAATAAAGCCTTAGCAGGTAGGAGATCAAGATCCCCAAGTGAGACAGACATTTCATCCCCTTTAAATAAATAAACAAACAGATTTCATTAGTTGCTATGCATTTTTGACTCCAGCTTTGGGATAGAAAATGTCAATACTGGCTGTAGCCGAGAAAAAACGTCTCGAAAGGCCTATAAGAATATGTTCGATATGCCTAGATATACTGTGTATGGATGGCTACCTAGATTCCAACTTTGTTATTTCGAAGACAACATTCAAACAGGACATCAAATGTGAGCTTTGTAATGATAACAGTGCAGACTTCATAGTTATCCCATACGAAAGAGGAATTTACATATGCAACCATTGCCTTAGAAGTCTTATGGCGATATCCAAACACCGGTGGAGAAGTTGGACCCATAGGAATATAGAGGAGGATATTCCATGTGATTTTTGTGGACAAAAAGCAACAATACACATAATCCCACCAAAGGTGAGGAAGTAGATCTATAATGCGGGTCGTTCGACCCCTTATTATCAAGCTTAGGGTAGTTAAGAAGGGGTACTGGGATTTTTCGGAGGATATCCCACTCCTATCTGTTGGGACACATCCATCAATGGATAAGCAAAGAGTAAAGGAGGAAATAAACACCTTCAATATTTGGAGGAAATATAATCCAACGATCCCATTTAAAAATCTTCGATATGTGGGAGGAAATATTTTTATAGTCGATGTAGATTGCTACGCATTATTCGGAAAAAAGTGTGGTAAGCACAAAGAACTCTCCATCTCTATAATTTGCCCGCCGACATATCCAAGAGCCATGCCCATGCTCGCTGAAAACCCCAGATATCCGCATGACAGACTATTTAGGAGATTGCTCGCCGAGGAGACCCACCACGCGGTATATATGTGTATCCCAGCCATACAGAGATACTGGTGGTATAAGAATATGCCCTATGCGGGGATAGCACATTTCCTAAATATTTTCCTCATATGGTTCTCCATAACATCTAAAAGTAAAGAAAAAACAAAAATAAGTTTCTATGAAAAAAAGTCTGTATTTGTTTAGTTGGGGGGTACAGTGTTCATAATATTTGTCGAGGGGCCATGCCCAAGAAAGCTAAATGTGTTCAAGATAAGCGCGTTGAGGACACCACATAGCAATATTATTGATATCCTCACTGAGCTCCGAGAGACCGGTGTCTATTTCCCCCAGAGTGCTATGTCGACCTATTCGGCTATATACTCGAGATTACCAAGAGTAACAAGTATTTTCCGTTCTATTGACCCCAATTCTAGGCTTTACTTCCTAACACCATTGGGCTTGTTTGGTGAGAATGACCCAGCGATATGGTATGAAGAATGTTTTGCTGATCTGGCACCAGATAAACTACGGGAAACACTGCAGAGATTTGGTGGACTCGACAAAATGTATGACCTTCTCGAGGAAGAATTCAGCCTAGCAGTATTCTGTTTTTCTGCTAGGCTTCTAAGAATAATCGAACCCGAGTATTACGTACCAGCAGACAGGCCAGCCGTGATCATATCTGATACTTATTCCTCATCAAGGCCAAACATATACTCGATAACGCTCAATCATTTCCTCATTAGTAGGCTGAAGAAAACATATGGAAAACTAACAATAGGCGACATCTATCAGTATTCCCTTGAATATATCGCCAAGAGCCTCAGCATTGTGAGGGAAAAGGTAGATGACATAAAGATACTGCTGAGGAACCCGAGAGCTCTTTTCGATGAGATATTCTCGCCTGAAGTACTCAATACTATTCTCGCTCCCACAAAGAGGCAAGATAAACTGGTAAGATTCATCCGCTAATCCCCTCGTATTTATATTTCCCAGAATACTCCCCAGATGCTTGTGCCTCAATGTAGATTATCTGGCAAATCCTAGCCCCCTTACGTATTCTTATTCCATTTGGATTAAATACAACAAGTAGACCAACCCCACGCCCTTCATATCCGCTATCCCATACTGATGTGTATATAGTGGCTCCCATCCTCTGAAGACTTGACCGTGGGAACACCAAGCCGATCGCATTCTTTGGGATTCTGACGACTTCACCATATCTAACTAGATAAGCACCAGGCTTCAAAAAGAAGAAACCTTCCCCATCTGGCTCTAGTTTTTTATATTGGGGAAGAACTCTCTCCTCGCCCAGTACTCCGATACCCTGAAATATGTAGACCTCGCCTAGTGTTAGATCGACACCATTTGGCTGTATTTGCTTCCTTTCAATAGTCATGATATATCTGGAGACCTCGATCCCTGGCCAGACCATCTTTTCCCCCAAGCTTTCTATTCATGTGTCATTTTTCTTTTTTGTATTACGTAAATACTACGGCTTTTTAATATGCTTTAATTTGGAAAATTTAAAGTCTCAGAAGTAAAAATTTTTAATGGTATTATTGTTTCTCTAATATGTTGTGCTTACCTGGTGTCAGATTTGATGAGTGATTTAAACGATAAAAGCCTTACTGAGCTCGCGTTGATCTACTTTGATAGACTTCTCAATGAGCATAAGAGAACATATAGAATAATTCCAGCTCCCGATGATATAAAGAAGAGAGGCCTCCTATCATTCATAATCTATATAGAGGAGACGGGAGAGAGATGGGGAGTCCTAA
This sequence comes from uncultured Nitrososphaerota archaeon, assembly GCA_964628995.1. GTDB lineage: Archaea > Asgardarchaeota > Njordarchaeia > Njordarchaeales > Panguiarchaeaceae > Panguiarchaeum. The sequence continues at coordinate 3,600 of CAZVPA010000071.1, forward strand.
TAAAGGATTGGAGGAGATCTATCGGAAGCGATCTAGTGATGCGATTTAAACGTGTGATTGATGGTCTCAAACTTTCATCGGGAATAATAATAGGCAATAGGATATCCGCACTGGCGCATGAAAGGGCTAAGAGATATGGTTTTTTGTCTATCACGAGAGGAGAAATGATATCCTATCTTAGGGGGAGAGAAAAGAGCTAGGATTGCTCCTTTCCCTCTGCTGCTACTTGAGACTCCTTCGAGACCATAGCTACTTCTGGTGGGGTGGGCTGGGTCGGCTTGAATATGTTTCTCTCTTCTATCCATACTATCCGCTCTATCCCGAACTCCGAGTATAGCTTGAGACCCGTAGCCATTAGGAGTATCTTCGGTATGTATAACTCGCCCATTATTTTTCTGGCGGTCTCCCTATCAATCACTGGGTACTTCTCATAGTACTCCTCATCGACCCGAAGCTCTACTGTTTTTTCATCAAGGAATGTGAATTTTACGTATTCCGATACGTTCCCAAAGAATTTTTTTAGAAGAACCTCAAACCTTACCTCTTTTGGTTCTGATGGCGATACAACCTTGTCAATTATAAACCATGCATGTATCTTCTTGCCAGCCAATGGATGATTCTTGTCTATCACTACAGCTCTTGAGCTGACATTTATTATTCTTCCATAGTAACTCTTTCTGTCTTCAGTGTATTTTATGTAGACGATGTCTCCTACACGCGGTCTTCTTCTTCCTCCCTCTATCTCCATGTGCCCTTCATCTATATATCTCCTGAACTTTTTTATGGGTACTGTTTCTATACTCTTTGGATCCCTAATACCATATGCTTTTTCTGGGGGGATATCTAGCTCGTATTCTTTTCCGATATCTATATCCATCCCCATTATTAGCTCCTCGAAGAAGGAGGGCAGTTCTCCCCACCCTGTCTTTATGATCACTGGTTCGTCTACTACCTCTATCACTGTTTTTTCTTCTCCTGTTTTTTCATCGACTACCTTTCTCTCTATGGTTTTTCTTGAGGAGAATAAAACCCTATCTTCTCCAGCCTCCTTATATGTGAGGTGAAACCTCATTACCAAGTAGCTCCCAATGAGCACCCTCAAAATTCACACCCATTCTTTTGACATTTTTCAATGATTTAAACTTGGTGGTCTATATGTTGAGACCAACCATAATACTCAACCTAAAGGCGTATAGAGAGGCGATGGACAAGGGCATATATGATATATTGAGTGTTGTCGATGACATCGCGGCGGGATATCCGAGAATACATTTTGTTATCGCGCCAAACGTCCTATACCTAAGGGAGGTAGCACATATGAGTAAGCACTCATTAGTATTTGCGCAACATGCTGACCCTGTGCCCTATGGTGCGTGGACTGGACATATACCAATAAGGTCTCTCAGACTCGTGGGAGTGGATGGATTCATTGTTAATCATTCGGAGAGAAAAGTAGGTTTGGAATTTATTAAGAGTGCTGTAAACATGGCGAGAGAGGAGAATCTGAGAGTATGTGTTTGTGGTGGAGACCTAAAGGAGATAGAACAAGTTTCACGAATCAAACCTACCTATGTCGCCTTCGAACCGCCAGAACTCATAGGTACGGGAAAAAGCGTATCAAAAATGAGACCTGAAGATCTCAAAAAGAGTGTTAGGATAATAGAGGAGAGGTCTGAAGGGAGAACGATACCGCTTTGTGGAGCGGGAATCTCCACAAAGGAGGATGTCGCACTAGCCATAAAATATGGAGCCCTCGGAATACTTGTAGCATCAGCATTCGTGAAGGCCAAAGACAGGGCAAGCGTCCTAGAAGGCTTTGCTGAAGCCATCGAAGAAAATATATGAGTGGGTCAATACTCGGTGCCTTCATCATCCCTCAGTTAGGGCCTCGAGCATCATCCCCCAAGAAAAATAAGAATAAGGAAATTAAAGCTATTCCTTTTCAGGAGTTGAACCGGTTTCTCCGCCCATTTCTCCTTCGGATGCCTGTTCAATACCTTTCAATATATTTCTATCGACACTATCTATTAGATATGCATATAGTACGTCCTCTCTCGCCTCAAATACATCCGCATACTTCGGATCGGACGCCAAAACTCGCGACACACTTGCCGCGAACCTTCTTATGTATTTAAGGAATACCTTTCTTCTCTCCGCCAGCCTCTTGATTTTTTCCTTCTTAGCAAGGTATCTCCGGAGTCTCCGTAGGACTTTCATAAATGCAAGTTTTATCTCGTTTCTCAATATATCAACATTATCAACAAAATCCTTACTTGTGACTGGAAAAGGTATTTTTGTCGATACAATACTTACAGCAAGAACGATCGGATCTTGATCAGATATCTTATACCTGCCCAGATTTATCTCTTCTAATGCGCGCCACGCAACATCACTCCTCGTCCTGTGTAATAATGGAACCCTATTAGCGAACCTAAATAGTTTGAGCCCTGGAGAAATCTCACCGCCATATGCCACAGCAACCTCTACAATAAGAGGGTGGCCCTGAAGGGATATTGGTTTTCTCTGAATAGCAAATACTACTTCTGGTTTCAGGATCGCCTTGAGGCCTTTCTTTAGTAACTCTGGGCCTATTGGGGATAAACATGATGCGTCAGGTCTAGTGAATTTAAATACTGCGGCTTTCCTCACGAATGCTGTTATGAGTTTGTCGTTCTTTAATACTGCACTCACTTTGGTTTCTGGTGGGACCCCCAGTTCTTCGAGAAATTTCTTCGCTGTTTTGGGCCCAATTCTATCGAATGTTTTTCTCAAGAATTCAAACATCGTTATCCTTCTATTGTTTTTCATGAGCTCTATTAGTGTTTGGGCATCTATTCCTGAGGGATGGTAGCGAGATTCCTTAGGTGGAGGAGGTATATGGTCACTCACACGTTCATAGTATATTTTTTCGCCATTAGGAGCCTCAAACAGAAAGGCCGCATATGGAGTTATTATCGCTAATTGTTTTAGGTATTCTAGGATATATGATTTCGCCCTAGTCCAATCTCCCAGCGTTATTAGCCTAACTACGGTACCGTGATGTAACCTTCTACCCCAAGGATCCCTATACCTCCTCTTCGAGATTCTCTTGTGTTCTCGTATGATAGGTTCATTCCTCACTATATCTATTTTTAGCGAATAGTAACTCACAAAATCTTGTCTTCTAGTCGCAGACCATACCTCCACTGGAGTATTTAGTTCTTGCAATGAATATATAATGGCCATCTTCAAACCCAAACCAAAACGTCCCCTATGTTGCTTCACCCTATACTTGGTAGATGTAAGTACCTTGCCTAGAAGTACTGGAATTTTGCTGTCGGGCATCCCCTTACCATTATCTGAAACAATAACTTCGAAGACCTCTGGCAACCCCACAGACTCCTTCTCGCCCTCCTTCTCCTTATCCTTTTTATTCTCTCCCGCTGATTCACCAGCCTCCTCTTTTTTCTCTGGGGGTTTATGCTCTATTACGCCCAACTCCCGTAGCTCCTCAGGGGTCAACTTTCGAAGCCTTATCCTTATGTCGGGAAACACATTGATTGCTTCACATGCGTCCAGCGAATTTTCAACAAGCTCCCTTATGGTAGTATATAGTGCCCGGGCCGGATTATCAAACCCCGCGATCCCCCTATTCTGACTGAAGAATTTTGCCGGTGATATACTCTCAACCTTATCCTTCGGCATCGACTCACCACTACCATGTAGAGACATGATTCGAGATATATAATATCGATGTTTTTATCACACAAAAGATACATCTAGTGGGATAACATAAATAGTATTTTCTTATTTAACAACAAAAATAGTATCCACCAAGAGGTGTGATGATATGCAGTTATGTCCTATCTGTGGAACACCACTAGAGAGACATAGGGAAAAAGACAAAATCGTCCGGGTATGTCCCGTGTGTGGATACAGAAAAGAGGAAGACCAGCAATCTACTAGGAGTATTTCTGGAGGAATAACTTTTGAACCAAAGGACACACCAGAAAGCGACATTATTGAGGAAAAACGCCAATGGGGCACACTGAGTGAGATAACATCATGCCCTAAGTGTGGCCATAGCCCCGTATATTGTAACTTCCTGCAGACACGTGCTGCCGATGAGCCCCCCGTTAGGCTATATAAGTGTCCCAAATGTGGTTATAGTTGGAGGGAGTATTCTTAGGATAGGCCACTTTGAAGCTGATAGCCTCATGTATGTATACTTCAAGCGGGATGCTGGAAGATATTACACGCGAGATGAGTTCCTTAGGTTTGTGGAGAAAAAAACATTGAGGACTATACAGAAATATGACATGCTTAAGTATAATGATGTTATAGCTGTTGCGGTATCAGGGGGGAAGGACTCCGTCGCGCTCCTATATATCTTGGACAAAATAGAGAGAAGCTTCCAAACGGAGCTCGTGATAATACATGTGGATGAGGGAATAAGTAATTATTCTGAGTACTCAACACCAATCATATACCGGCACGCAAGAGAGCTTGGATTAAGAGTATACATGACAAGTTTTAAGGAGATGTTTGGATATACCATTGATGATGTTGCGAGGAGCTATTTTGAGGGGAGGATAGATCTTGAGCCATGCTCTTTTTGCGGAGAATGGAGGAGGTGGTGTTTAAACTATCTAGCCTTAAAGGCCAATGCAACCGTAATAACTACTGCCCATACGCTTGACGATTTCGCCCAAACCATACTTATAAATGTTATGAGGAATTCTATAGCGCAACTATTCAGAATAAGTATAGGCCGCTCAGAAGAGATGGAGGGCTTTGTCCCACGTGTATATCCTTTCGCAGAGCTCTATGAGAAAGAGACCGCTCTATATACCCATCTACGTGATCTAGAGCACAATGATGCTCCCTGCCCCTATGCCGAGCTGTCCATGAGGTGGGACTTGAGGATGTTTCTGTATGAGCAGGAGGAGAAACATCCGGGGATACTGTACAACATATTGCGGTTCCACCAAAACTTTATCGGATATGGAAAGAGAGAGCCAATAAAGCTCAGAAGATGCGATATATGCGGCTACCCGACTCCACACAAAATATGTCGGGCTCATCAATTAAAAGAGATGTTAGACGAAACCACTAGAACCGTGCCTTGATTTTCCTATACTCCTCCTCTGTCAAGAATTCTGGTCTTGTTTCTCCCTCCTTTACCGCCTCCAGTAGATTATTTATCAATGTTATCGCTTTCTTCTTCAGATTTTCCTTCGCGACTTTTAGAGCCTCTAGCGCACCAATCTTGTTTGGGTCTGTCCTTACGACAAAGCGAGCCTTATCTACGAGAGGATGAACTATCCTGTATGCCGCGAAAACAACACCATCAATGTTTAGTAGCTCCATCCTTAGGGGATTCAGGAAAGTATGTGTCTCCCCGTCAACCTCGAACTCCAGGAAATCTCTCGAATATTTAAGAATTTTGACCTTAAGCTCCTTTGTCCGGGGCTTCCATAATGCTAGGCGATCAACCCCATAGTAGTCTGTATACGACATATTCAACACCGCTAGACTCAAAATTTCAGCCCTTTCAAGCCTCCTCCTCCCGCAGAGGTCAGAGGCCAAGCTCTCATCATCAGAGCATCCCCTTAGCCATGAATACCAAAAACAGGCCGAATGCAAACAGGTAGGAGTTAGCCATTAGAGCTATCGCGTACCTCGTCTCCAGCCTCTTAAATATCCTAAATACGCGACCGTAAATATAGACATATATCAATACAGATATCACAAGTATGATTATTCCTATGGGGAACCCATATTTCAATATCCAGTGTGCTGTCTTCATCTTATTGAACCTCACATACAAATATCCTAACACTTATATCATTTTTAAAGTTATGTGTGGTGATGATGAATGAATGTCCCAAAAATAGATACACAAATACCCGGTCCTAGGAGTAGGCGTCTCCTAGAGGAGGCCAAAAAGGTATTGGTTACGACCACAAGATTGGAATATATGGCGATAGCGAAAATGGAGAATGACCTCATATGGGATGTTGATGGTAATGTCTTCATAGATTTTGCGGCAAGTATAGCTGTCGCCAATGTTGGCCACAGAAACCCCAAGGTTATCGATGCTGTCAAAAAACAACTTGAGAGATACATACATACTGGACCACATGATTGGCTTGACGAGGTGCAAATAGAGTATGCCAAAAAACTTATAAAGGTCGTGCCAGGGAATTTCACGAAGAAGGTTTTCTTTGGAAACTCTGGGACAGAATCTGTGGAAGCAGCACTTAAAGTTGCCCGCTGGAACACAAAAAGACCCCTCATTCTGGCATTCTATGGAGCATTCCATGGAAGAACCTACGGTTCGCTTGCACTTACCGCATCGAAGCCCCAACATAGAAGATATCTACTGCCCTATGGAGGCATGGCCATCCACGCCCCATACTCTTATTGCTATAGGTGCCCCTTCAAACTTGACCCATCTACGTGTGGTATATGGTGTGCTGACTTTATAAAGGAGTGGATCTTTGAAAAAGTTGCCCCTCCAGAGGATATAGCCGCTATAATCCTCGAACCGATACAGGGGGAGGGAGGCTATATTGTCCCTCACCCAGAATTCATTAGAAAAATCCATAGACTTGCTAAAGAATATGAAATATTGCTCATTGTTGATGAGGTCCAAACAGGTTTTGCGCGTAGTGGAAAAATGTTTGCCATTGAACACTATGGTGTTGAACAAGATATAATGAGTACTGCAAAGGCAATAGCCGGGGGCTTCCCCTTAGGAGCAACAATTATTAGATCAGACCTAGATTTTAGGTACGAGGGAGCACACTCCTCGACCTTTGGTGGTAATGCCATATCCTTGGTCGCCGCCAACGCGGTATTGGACTACATCTTGGAGAACAAGCTATGGGAGCGTGCAGATAAGTTAGGTAACGAGGCTATCAAATTCCTCACTGAACTGAAAGATGAAACGGAGATCCTTGGGGATGTTAGAGGAAAAGGTTTATTCATTGGTCTAGAGTTCGTCAGAGATAAGGATACGAAAGAGTTTGGCGTGAGGGAGCGTGATCGCATAGCAAGATTATGTTACGAAAATGGGCTAGTAGTGCTTCCTTGCGGGAAATCATCAATCCGCATTGCCCCACCACTAACAATCACTGATGAAAACTTCAGAAAGGGCCTAGAAATACTGGCTGACTCAATAAGAAAGGTTGACAAAGAAAGAAAATAACTAGGGGATCAGCCAAAAGACAAACGCTACCACGAGGCTTAGAAGGACTACCAGTACTACCCATAATTTATAGATATCCCACTCCTTTTTGGCCTCCACATACTTTTTTATCTCATCTTCTTTTATGCCCGCCTCCCGAGCCTCCTTTATAAATTCCTTGTATTCCTCATCCTCCCCTCCAATGTACTTGCTTCTCAGGTGAAGAACACCAATAGTATAGGCAAAACAGAAGAACGGTACCGAATAGAATTTTGGTGGCGGCTTAGCAATAAATACGGATACCACCGATGCTAGCGTTATTAGGAGCGAAACAAAGAACACAAGATTCAATAGTTTCTCCAATTTTGTCTCGCCATACAGTAGTATCCCCCGTATGCCGATCTTAGACACCAAACCACCAACCTAACCATCCAAAAATCTCTTTTAAAGAGATCCCACGACTTCTAATTGTTGTGATAGCTTTATACCGAAATTTATTTTTGGGATACTCCCAACAGGAGATAGCCTCTTTATTAGATCAACCACCACATCTTCCGTAATGTCTGTACCAATAAGCCTCGGATTTGCTGCTGGGAATATAATCAGGTTCTTCTCCTGAGTCATCGAGACTTCTGGTATATCTATCTGAAAACCTACAACTACCCAAAGTTTCTCCCTGATCTCAACCTCCCCTGGATGTATGTGGCCAACCATAATAATATCAGAGGCCAAAAACATTTGCTGTGGGGGTCTTATGTGTCCATGTACAAGAAGAACCTTCCTTCCCTCAACATCCTTCACATATTGATCAACAATACGTGCCTCTATACCATATTCACCCAGAATGTCTGCAAGACGACCATCATGATTCCCCCTAATTATTATTATCTCCTCAAAGTATGACTCTATCCCACGAAAGAAATATCCGATCTGCTCCCTAAAAATCTTCTTGGGAAAACCAATGGGCTCCTTAATGTCCCCTAGGATTATTATCTCCCTCACACCACCCCTAAAATCCCCAATCATCCCCAATATGGCGTCAGCCTCATTCCTCAAAATTTTCATTTGCACCCTCCGCGGATAGTCCTTACCAATCAATGAAAAACCCAGATGAAGATCCGCAATAACTAAACTATCCCTAAGCAGTAGTACTGGTGCACCCACAGGAACCTCTCCGATACCGAAGAACTTTCCCAACATCACAATCAAGAAAAATAAGATAGAACTAGATTGTTATAAAATGCTATATCACTACTTACTTTCTTTCCACCGATCCTTCATTTTCTCAAGAACTTTTGGTAAAGTGGTATACTCAAGCTCTTCAGGAGTCATCATGTGTGGTTCGAATGGGCCCATACTTCTAATGTAGTCCGAAATAAACATGGCCTTCTGACGCACATAATCAAACGCTGGATCATCAAACAAATCAATCGGGCCGACTAATCTTCCGTTACATATGTTGAAACCTAGACCTATTATCCTAGGTGGCCCGTCAAACCTAGTACACTGAGAATACTTCAAAGG
>CAZVPA010000072.1:0-12206 GCA_964628995.1 uncultured Nitrososphaerota archaeon
ACCCATTCTTAATGATATCAATGAGGGCCATTAATTCAATAATAATATGGGAATAAGAACATTTAAAAGTCTGTCAATCCACCACAAATAATAGCTATATTCACTCAAGGTTTCCTCCCAATCCATAGGAAATGCTCTGTGTTTCCTATTATTGTTGGCTCGTTCGATGTTTCTATGGCGATCTCAATGATTTTTCTCCACTTTTTCTTGTCCTTGGCGATGTTGTTTATGTATTCCTTTAGGTGTGTGAATACTCCCTCGCATGCCGCCATTTCCAATGTTATGAACCCCTGCCTCTCTAGGAAATTTTTTAGCTCTAGTGGTCTCCAGAATTTCGCGTCTGGGAAGCCGTGGATGTCATAGTTGTGCCATTCAGATAGATGTATTCCTTCCTCAAAGAGGAGTTTATGACTTTCAAGCAGTAATTCATCAGGATAATACTTCGCGATGACCCCCAATACACCAAAATAACTTATTGCAGACACAAATAGTATGCCTCCCGATTTCAGTACTCTCCTTAGCTCCATAACAGCCCTTACCTGATCCTTCCTTCTAGGCAAGTGATATAGGGGTCCAAAGCATAGGACAGCATCAAAAGAGTCATCCCTAAACATGCTTAGGTCCGTCGCAGAGGTCCTCACGACAGATATAAGTCTATTGGTCCTATTAGCCCTCCTAAACTTCTCGACAGCTATATCTAGGAGTTTCTGGCTTATATCAACCAGCGCTATCCTATACCCCATACCAGCAAGCACAATGGCATAGTTACCAGATCCGCATCCACAATCAAGTATGTCCCCAGACCCACGCAAATACTTCTTGAGATAGTGGAACGTGACAATGAATTCAAGCATATGATATGGATCCTGAAATAATCTCATGGCCTCATATTCTGCATGGTAATCATAATACCGCTTGACAATAGGCACACTAGACTTATAATAATCCAACATATACCCCTAAAAACAATTACTGGCTGTTCTCTCAGCAAAATATTGATCTATCCCACCATAAAGTTCATTGAACTTTTTGAGTATTGTGTCTAGTCGCTCCTTTACATTCTCCTTTATCGCTAATTCCTCAAGCAACCTCCAGTTGAGTCTTTCTTTTCTGTTTCTAAGTATGGATATGATGTGTTCTATATCGCGACCACTCATCCTTTGGAGCTTCGATACGATTAGTGGTTCTGGAGGCGTTATCCAGCAGTTAATTCCAAAGATCTTCACTCTAGATCTGAGCTCTATTGATTTCCGCTCGGCGAGAGTAAGAGCACTTATAATATCTATATGGTACATAGTTTTTGTGTCATGGCATCTCGCAACTTTTTTCCAGAGAATTTTCCTCCTAAACTCTCTTTCATCTCCACATGTGAAGTCATACTTTGAGAGGATATTATAGAGTTTCTTTACATCACTCGGAATATCCACCAAGACAACAAAATCTACATCTCTAGTCGTAAAGATATCGCCATAATAGACCACTGCTATTGCCCCGGTTAATGCGTAGGGAATGCTGCTCTCCTCCAAGGCCCTTATGGCTCTAATTGCGAAATCCCTGAAGTTCGTTATCTGAATGGTTTCCCACCTTCAATAATCTCGCGTTTAAGTATCCTTATTGCCTCCTCCATGGAGTATCCATCATTCAACAACTGTTCCAACTTCATACTCATCAAGCTTGAAACCATATCTGCTAGTATCTCAAATTTTTCTTCCGGATTCAGATTCTCAACTTCCCAACTCAGCATCTTCCTGATGGTTGCCTCGACAATTTCCTCAAACCAATGTTGCCTATCATCCAATCTAACAATAACCACCTCCATACAGTAGCTATCTGCTTTCTAGTTATAAAATACGAAATGTAAATATATATGACAATATGTTTTTTGCTCGCCCTTACAGTCACTAGTGGGTTTTTTAGCCGATTTGGCCAAATTTTGTATTCCATCAGAATCAAAATGTGCTCCATTTAGGGTACTAGGAAATTGATATATAGCTTTTGGATTGCTAATACCAATAACTCAAAAAAGAGGAATTTGGTTGGTAAATTCTTATGCCCAATAATTCCTCATTATGGCCCCTTAGGGGTCTTTTTCTTGCGCTTGAACAGGAGTATTGTCAACATGATTGCTCCCGCCACCAGTATTGTGGCTACATACAGCTCTATTGGTACCGCGGTAGTTGTGGTACGTGGTGAAACCCTACATATGTATTCATCACTTATGGCCCAGTTGCCAGATGTATCATTTACATAAACCCTAAACCTGAGTTCTCCTGCAGGAACATTCTCTATTGTCGCCACCCACAATCCAGTTTCATTATCATATGTCATCGAAACATTCATCCACGTGGAACCATCAAAGTATCCAAGAATTACTGAGGAAACACCAACATTATCTGAGATATTAGCATAAATAGTTATTGTTTCTCCCTCCACCGCAGACTCTGGGACAGTAACACTATGGATTATGGGTGGTAATGTATCGCGGACAACGTAGATAAATTCGCCACTAATATTCCAATTACCAGAAGTATCATTTGTGTATACCTTAAAGCGAACTTCGGTTAGTGGAGCCATCCCTGGGATCTCCCCAACCCAGAGACCAATGGTGGCATTATATATCATCGACACATTAGTCCAGGATATGCCATCAGCTGAATAGCTCAGTATGGCCGAAGAGACACCAACATTATCGGTTATGTTAGCGTAGACCACAACTGGTTGGTACTCTGAAGGCTCAGATGGGTTCCACCAAATACTAATGATTTGGGGGGCTGTGATGTCACGGACAACGTATCCATACTCGTCACTTACATTCCAATTACCGTATATGTCGCATGCGTAGACCCTAAACTTTACCTCAGTCATGGCTGGTAGATTTGGTATTTCTCCAACCCATAAGCCTAGGGTGCTATTATATGCCATAGATTCATTGACTATTTGGGAGTCATAAGAATAGCTGAGTATTACCTCAGAAACTCCACCGATATCAGTAACATTCGCATATATGGTCACATTTTCATTTTCCGCTGGGTGTTCTGGCGTCCAGTATACCTCAACAATATCTGGTGCTTTCTCATCCACAACAGTATAATGTAATGTCGAGCTCTTACACCAATTATCAGCATAGTCTTTGGCATAGACTCTAAATGTTACATTTAGTCCGTCAGGGAGTGGAGGAATAGTCGCAGTAAACAATCCCGTGGGTATATCCATATCCATGGTGACATTAACATAATCAGTACCATTAAAGTATTCCAATATTGCTAGCTGTACACCACTATTATCCGTTATGTTGGCAGTAATGGAGACAGATTGTGTCGAGAGAGGCTCTTTAGGACTCCATGTAACATTTACTATGGTTGGGGGCTCTGAATCTTCGGCAAGTACAGTATAGTTATAATCATCACTTTTTGTCCAGTAGTTAGTTTCATCGCGTGCATAAACCCTAAATGTACAATTCGTATTTACTGGTAGCCCAGGTATCTCTCCAACATAGAGCTTTAATGTATCATTGTAAGACATCGTTATATTATTCCATGCGGTCCCATTAAAATAGCTGAGGATTACCTCGACTATGTGGTTATCTGGATCAGTAATATTAGCATACACCATAACGGGTATGTCTGTTAATGGATTCTTGGGGTACCAAACAACATAGTGGATTCTTGGTGGCGACTCATAAAGTATGTAAGTATCCCATATGGCCAAGTCCTCAGCTTTGCCACTAAGGGGGTATCTTGCGGAGATGTATGTCTCTATCTCAGAAATTACTGTCCCAATAATACTGTGTGTTATCAACCTATGAATGATCTCTAGGATTACATCTGGAATCAGGCTACTTATTTTTTCTCTCGATATAACGTTGGTTATTATTTCGAGGAGTATTTCTGGGATAGTAGTATTAATCAGAGATATCACTGGGTTTTTGGTGAGGTATTCTGAGATCACATCATATATTATTGATGTTATTCTTTTCACCACAGGATTTCTGGAAAAATAGTCGAATACACTATCAATAATGCTACTTATCCTGCGGGGTAGTCTAGCTCTGTATTGTATTGCTATCGTTGTTGCGGTGAACGATATTATGTATATTAGGAGGTAGGCTGCGAGTTTCCTTAAACGTTCTTTGGACATGATTCAACCCATTAGGAGTATTTGAAGACTATTTTCACAGTGAATACCAGCTTTTGGCCAGCCGATACTTGGATCGGTGTATCGAATGGCTTATACAATATTAAGACATCAGTTTCGGATACTGCCGAGCCACTATCAGAGTCGAGCTTTATGATCAATCCAAGCTCAGTTATGTTGTAGTCCCTGTTGAATGTAAATAGAGCTGATATTATTACCGTGAAGTTTGTTGGGTTGTCTTGGTATGCGACACCACCGCTTGCTGTGAGAACCGGGTTTGTGAGTCGATACACACTCAGATTGAAGGTCGTGGAGGAATTCCCAATGCTCACATAAACTTCGGGATTTTTGCCATATGGATAAGTTTCGTCTTCGGTGTCCATATCTGTGTGGTTTATACCCGATGTGTCGGTATAGTTTTGTTTTTCCAGTCCAGTTCCCCAGAAGTAGTAGTTATTTAGGAGAGCATAAAATGACCTTACGAAGTTCCCACTTTTGTTTATGTAGAGTATATACGATAATATCAGGTAGTCGCCTGTAGTAAGGCTTATAGGTGGTGTGAATAATTCTCTGGCGATAAGAACATCGCATAGACGGCTAGAGCTATAGGGATAGTAATCAACATCCTCTAGGATTAGACCAGCTTCGGTAATATTTATATTCGTATCTATGTAGAATGTAGCAGTATAGTTATATGTTATTGTTGTGGCATTTTCGCTGTATGTTGTTTCTGGGGTTGAATTAACCTTATATACTGAGGCTAGCTTATAATCATCTTTTGATGGGGTTCCAGTACCATCACCAATAGCTACTGATATATTAGGATTGGAGCCATAATATTCGGTATCCATATTTTCCCGAGAATAGCCATCGGTATCTCTATAACTCGCCGCGTTTCCTCCAGCGACTCCTCCAAGTAGGTAGTCGTATATTAGGGCATAAAGGTTCTTTGTTACTGGATCCGCCTTATCAATCCTTATGTCGATCACCTCTCCATTGCGAATAACCACCGCCTTTACATGTATATTAAACATTTTCCTAGCGTTAATGTCCCTAGTAAATGAAAATTCTGGTATTCTTTGTTCTTCCATTCGTGGCTTATATATATTGTGGAATATTACGGCGGATATTATGCCCAGACAGACAACAAACACTACCAAGAATATGGATTTCATGCTTGGGCGCATACAGACCACCCAAGCTTTATTCTAATAATATATGGCTAAAATACTTATAAATTACTATGAACACCCAGGCCTTCTCAACAATACAGAAGTTTCATGACTCCAGAATCCCACCCTACTCTCTAGCTTATGCATGACAATTATAATTCTATCTTTGATAGTGTTAAAAGTATCTGTTCGATTATTCTCGTGGTGTCTTTCTGTTTTTTTGGATCTATCCCAATTTGTCTTGCGATATTATTGGCTGAAAGATCCCTAAGTTCTCCTATTCTGGTACCAATTAGTGTTTGTTCAAGGCTATCGATAATATCTGGTGGGTTCATGAAAAAGTCTCCTGATATCAATATATCTATGATCATTCCATCCTTTATCTCCGTGATTATTCTGAATAGTTTCTCTGGCTTGTCAACGATGTATATGATATAGTGTCCCTCCATTATCTTGACCTTTCTTCTTCCTCCCGATGCATAGTCTAGGAGTTTCTTGTGCCTTCTACGGTACTTATATAGCCACTCATCACTACCATACTTATTCTTTAGTTTCTCCATAAGTCCTATCTCATCCTTGGTTAGTTTGTCCTCTATAAGCTCGGCACCAAAAAGTTCGGAGAAGCACTCTATATATGTCTTTGCCACATTATCCATCGTTGGGGCATAGCCGATCTCCTTTTTCAATGAGGACACCCACTGATCGATGCTCTTAATGAGTTTATCCCTTACTTTCTCTGTGGGGACGCGGAGTATGGATGCGAATTTCTTGGGATCTATGTCTAGGATTACATTCCCAACGACTACCACAGCATTGCCAAAGGATGCTGCGCCATTACCAGATATTTTCTTTCCATCAACAACAACATCGTTCAGGGGTCTATACTCGGCGTTAACTCCGAATTTCCTATATGTACATACCGTAGGCTTGAGGAACAGACTAAATAGTTCCTTTAGACCTCTGGGGGCATCTTTCTTATGTGCTATTATGTGGTAGAAGAACTGGTTCTGATCCAGATATACTGTTCCACCACCAACCTGCCTACGGACGATCTCCAGCCCCTGTCTTCTACATTCATCAATATCAACCTCCAGATCTACCGCCTGGTGTATCCCAACACATATATAGGGCTTGGCTGGCCAGCATATATGGAGAGTATTGGGTGTTTTTCTCTCCGAAACATTGTATGCTATGGCCTCATAGATAGTGTGGATCGATAGGGGGTCGAGCGGGCCACTAATGATGAGTCTCCATTTCATAGTACCACCTATTATACCCCGAGATTTTTAATTATTATATGGTTCAGATATTGGGGAGGGAGATTGGTTAAGCTTATTCAGCGTATACTTGAACTCAAAAAGAGGGAGGATGTGGTATTGCTGGCACACTATTATCAGAGGCTTGATATACAAGAAATAGCGGATTTTGTGGGGGATTCCCTAAGGTTATCACTAGATGCGATGAATGTCCATGCGGGATACATAGTATTCTGTGGTGTATACTTCATGGCTGAGCAGGCAGCTGTATTAAACCCAAATGTTACCGTACTTATCCCAGATAGTAATGCTAGGTGTGCCCTAGCAAATATGCTAACAACTGAGCACATAAGGACCGCAAGAAAGAAGTATCCATCAGCACCAGTGGTGCTCTATGTTAATTCCCGTGCTGAACACAAAGCACTAGCAGATTATATTGTTACAAGCGCAAATGCTGTTAGGGTTATCGAGGAGTTGGATTCGGACACAATAATCTTTGGCCCAGACAGTAATCTCGCAGACCACGTTGCTGAGGCAACCGGAAAGAACATAATCCCCATACCCAGGGATGGGCACTGTCCAGTCCATATATTGTTTAGTAGGGAGAATGTTGAGTATTTCCGAGATAAGGGATACCAGATTATTGTCCATCCAGAATGTATAAGGTGTGTAAGAAAAATGGCTGATTTTATCGGGAGTACAAAGCAGATGTATGACTTCGTGGCGAGGGCTGGGGCGGGAAAAATAGCCATTGGCACCGAGATAGACTTTGTTAATAGGGTCGCTAGAGATTTCCCAGAAAAAGAAATAGTACCACTAAACAGGGAGGCCATATGTGAGGATATGAAAAAGATAACACTAGACAAAGTATACCTAAGCCTAAAGAAAAAACAATATGTGGTCACACTACCAGAGAAAATTAGGAGAAAAATTAGAGAGGCTATATGGCGTACATTCGAATTGCTTGGAATAACATAATCTAATTTTAGGGTACTCTATCTACTCATTATTTATGTCTATAAGTTCCATGCGGACCAAATAAACAAACAAACCTTTGAGCGGATAAAAAAGCCTAGAGATTAAAGTTGGTTGTTATCTCATATAAAGTATATATGCTATAGGGTATTGGTCTACCAGAGGGTCTGTATGAGGATATTAATGCTTTATCTGGATAGGTTATGGTATCGTGTTGGTGCTATGAGCTATGCTAAGGATGAGTCCATCATTGGGGAGGAGCATAGCTTTGGGGAATGCCTACTAATATTGATCCACGTTGAGGAGGGTGATGTAGAACGGAGGAATAAGCTCATAAAGAAGTTGCTGAACAATATTAGGTGGTATTCCAGAAAGACCGGAGTCAACAGGATAGTACTCCATTCCTTTGCCCATCTATCAGAGAGTAAGTCGGATCCAGAATATGCGAGGGAGATCATCGCTACTGTTGAGGAGAGGCTTAGGGAGAAGGATCTGGAGGTATACACGACACCATTCGGGTACTTCTTGGAGTTGGAGATAAGGATAAGGGCAGAACCCATAGCTAGGGTTTTCAAGGAGCTATAGTCTCGGTGGGGGTAATGAGGCTCCTAGTTTTTGGGGATATCCATGATTGTGTTGATAGGGTAAAATGCCTATTCGAGGTGGCGTCAGAAATAACAAGTAATATTGATCTTGCTCTTATTACTGGGGACTTTGGGGAGAAGGATGAGACGCTAGAGGAGGTATCAAAAATACTCCAGACGAATGGGCTCATGGGGGTCGCGATATATGGAAACCATGAGCCAGAATCAATAAGGAGACTCTCAAAGGAGAAATCAGTATGCCTCATAGAGGGGATAAGGCTCCTTCCCCTCGGAGTCAGATATAATATAGACAACATAAACATACTCGGCATATCTGGAAACAGGGGATCTGGGAGAAAATGGAGCCACTGGAGGGATAGCCAAATACTCGAAATAATAGAAAGACATAGGGGAGAAAAAATAGATATTGTTCTCTCCCACGAGATGCCCCATGGACTGGCTGACACATGCAGAGGTAAGAATTGCGGACAGTTTGTCCTCAGGAGGCTCATAGAAGAACTAAATCCAAGAATATTCCTTGGTGGCCACCTACACACATACCCCCAACTTGCGATCCACGGCAGGACAGTAGTGCTTAAGGTGGGGGGAATATCTAATAGGGGGCCCCTAAAAAACCTATCATTCTTCGCAGTAATCGACATCAGCATTGGCCTCAAAATAGTATCATACATGCTTAATATCGAGAAAAAAGAACTAGACATAGTATTAAAGCATGAATAGTCACCATATTTTGCTGTTTCAAGGAAGTAGGAGGAAACACTGACCACATCTAGGATAAATCGCAATATTTTTTAAAGAAAGATAGACATTCTTATGAGGGGGATAGTCTTGAGAGATGACATTGATAGGCTCCTAGGAAAGTCCTATGAATTGTACGAAAAGGCACTAGAACTATTATCTAGAGGGGATTACTATGATGCGGCAGAGAAGGCTTGGAGCTCCGTAGAATATATGAGGAAAGCATTCCTAGTAGCGTCGAAGATCCCCTATGAGAAGGAGAAGACTATTAGTCAGGGACTAGTATTATTCTCCGACATATTGCGTGGACTCGATAGGCGTGATATTCTGAAGCTCTATGACCAATTAATGCTTAGGCTACACATCCTAGGCTTCTACGAGCAATTAATACCAATTGACGAGATAGAGGACATCATACGTGATGGTGTCGTCAAGTTTCTTTCTGAAATGAAGAGCCTCATAAAAATGGTTAGGGGAATAGATATGAGCAAGGCTGTCGAATTTCTGGATAAGATAGGTAGGGTTAAGCAGGAAATCATATCAAGGAGCCTAGAGCTATGCAAAATTCGTCAGGAATATATCAGCTACATAGAACAAATATTGGCTCAGAGGACCCCCCAGTTAATAGAATACGGAATCTGGATCCTCTACTAGATCCAACTCAACATCATATTTAACCGAACTTCATGACTTGCCCCCTAGACGATCCGTGAAAAATGTAATACACCTAAATGTTTTAATTATGGTTTGAATCTATTTTTAAATAGATTCAAAGTTGAGTTTGAATGTCGGTGCCTTATTGGGGTATCATAGCTAGAGCGAACAGATGGTGGATGGATCCGGATGAGATCTCAAGGGATGAGCATGTGACCAGATTTGAGGGATCCACTGTCAGATGGGAGCCAGAAATATTCTCTCCCGAGGATGTTGTGGATGGGGTTTACACATTGAGAGGCCCACGCCAAGTAGGGAAGACAACAATGCTTAAGTTATTCATTCGGAGGCTACTTGCTTCTAATTTTAATCCTAGCTCCATAGTATATGTGCCCTGTGACATATTTAAGAGGCACGAGCAGTTATTAGAACTCATAATAGCGATCAGGGAGAGGATTAGTGGGCGGTTAATAATGATCCTTGACGAAGTCACTCTAATTGATGAGTGGCAGAGAGCAGTCAAAATTTTTGTAGATGAGGGGTTCCTCAAGAATACCACCATCATTGCATGTGGCTCGCACGCGGTAGATGTGAAGAAGGGTGCAACATATTTGGTCGGTAGAAGGGGACAAGCTAGGTATCCGATAGATCGAATAATGCTAACCATGAGTTTTAGAGAGTATGTAGCTACACTGGAACCAAGACTAGTAAGAAATATCAGGAGTATTAGTGACATAATATCCATGAATCCATTTGAAAGGGAAGCACTGATCGAGAAAACATACCATCTATTCATGAGGTATCTTAGGACAGGAGGGTTTCCAAGGGTCATTGATGAGTATAATAAGAGTGGTACAATCAGCAAAACCACCATTAGTGATTTCATTAACTACATAATGTTGGATATAACAAGACTTGGAAAATCAGAATCAATTGCTAGGAGTTTGCTACATACAATAATCAAGCAGAAGTGTAATCCAACATCATGGAACTCGATAGCTAGAGAAATCGGCGTATCACAGCCTACAGCACAAGAATATGGAGAACTTTTATCGAAGATGTATTTGGTTAGGCCAGTATATCATCCAAACAGAACATTCACTAGGCAGGATGAGAAGAAAAATAAGAAACTAATACTGAGAGAACCATTCTTTTATCATCTTGGAACAATATGGGGATATGGCTTTCCAGAAATAGACATAAACACTGAAGAGATAATAATGCAGAATATCGAAAGAGAACAACAACACATTGTCGAGATGGTAATCATCGAATACCTATCAAGGACACATATTGTGTACTATTGGAGAGCACAAAAGGAACTAGATGCTATAGTTCTAAGGGGTAGAAAAGTACGAGGGGTAGAGGTAAAGTGGAAAGAACATATTTCTAGAAGCGAGATTAGAGACGCAATAAGAACCTACAACAAATTACCTCTCAGTAGGGAAAAAATGATAATAGCGACCAAAAGAGAATATCAGGAACAGGAGAGTGTAATCCTAATTCCAGCACCACTACTCCTACTAGTCGAAAAGCAAATAATCTGAGATGCATACCAAGTGCCAGTCTAAATCGAGGGATCATATGATCCTATTCAAAGTCGCAAGCATCCCAAGTATCATCTAGTCATACATGTAAAAGTGGCTATGAGAGAGGGCATACATAGTCGTCATGCATTCTCCTAGGGAATATTTATGGTTACTAAGAATACGTCTTATGTAGATCTCGACAAGCATGATATTATCGCTTGACATTTAAAAGTACTATAACAATTACCAAAGTTGTGATAATTATGGCCGCAAAAATCGCTGGATATCCTATTGGTTCAACATTACTGGTTTCGGTGGTGTACTCAATAATTCTTATCTTTCTAAGTATCGATGCTTGGAATGTGAAACTAGAGGTGTAGACGCAACCATTATAGTATTTAAGATCAAGCAAAAGTTCATATTTATGAGTGAAGTTTTCAATGTAGATCTCTCTTTCGCCCTCAGAGTTAAATATGAGTAATTCTCCTGGGAAAGATTCGTAATATGGAGGCTCCACCGCTATTTGTTTAGCGGACTTTATGGATATTATGAAATCATTGTACTCATCAGAATCATATCCCTCAATAGTATAAAACATGTTTGTACCCGTCTCCCATAACTTGTTATTCCAGATAGGGTCACCGTCTAAATTTAAACACCACACGTATGCTTCTTCTTTTTCATTTTGAAAATCACGTAAGAAAACATAAATGCGGTCATTAATGATACTCATTGAGGGTAGCAATAGTTGTCCTTGACATTGTAGATTCTTCTCTAGTTCTACGAACCCATCATCATTCATTCTAATCAAAACACGATTACCCCTTTGTTTTCCTATTAAGTATAGTTTCCCCTTGTAAGCCACCAGACTGTTTATAGTGGCGTTAAGTGTTTTATTAAGTAGGACATTACCGTTGAGGTCATATTTATATAAGATAGATGAGTTTTCGAGGGGAGCTAGAATGAATACGTAGTCATCCAAATTTACGATGTGGCAATACTCCATTCTTTGTTCCAACTCCACGGCTTGGAGGAGCTCCAAGTTACTATTATATCTTAGTATAGTAATTTTTCCACCGAGAGTATGGCTTATCACAACAAGGTTTCCTTGGCTATCAAAAAATGCTCCCCACGGGAACTCGC
>CAZVPA010000073.1:0-12122 GCA_964628995.1 uncultured Nitrososphaerota archaeon
ATCTATGAAGTCTTGAAACTCGATGTGGAGATCGGGAAGGAGTACAAAGTAACGATAAAACCGAAGAGCATTGATGGAGAAGGTATGGTTGAGGCAAGCATGAGCGAAAACTCAGAGTACGCCGTCCTAGAAACATACAATCCCGATACCTACTGGGGATACGGCCTCTACGAATCAAAACCCTTCAGGACCACCGAAGACAAGATACTCTTCGAATACTTCACAAATATCGCGGGCACATGCTACATATGGATCGAGAGGGACGACGACCCAGAAAACTTTAATGGTACAATCTCAGTAAGCCTAGAAGTAGTAGATCCACAACCCATGAGCCATACCGACAATGTATACTCAGCGAGCTGGCAGTCAACAGGTGATGATAGGGTAAAAATATTCAGCGTACCAATAGAGAAAGACAGGGCATACAGAATCAATATCACGACTGGGAATCCGGATGTCGCCTTTGACATAATACCCATACATGAGTCCGGCATAACCCTACTCTATGATGACCTACAGGTGGAAACTTATGGATACCCATACTCCAATACATATGGATACACATTCATTTCGAGTAGATTTTCGAGTCCGAGGAATGGTACGGTGTACATAATACTGGTGGCTGAGGGAAATAATGAGATCTCCATTACCGTTGAAGATGTGACGGCGATACCGGAGGTACCGATTACCCAGAATATGTATATATGGCTTCCTGTCGGGATAGCTGTGGGTGCTGTGGTAGTATTGCTGGTTATGAAAATCCTAGAAAAGAGGAGGGCCTAATCTTCTTTATTTTTTTCTTAGCCTGCTGGCCTCCCAGAACCCCCAGTAGTAAGTCCTTACTTTGATTTGGTAGTCTAGTGGTATTAACCCTAGGGATATCCCAGTAGGGATTCAATACCATAGGCTCCGTTAGGATCGGCCCCAATAGGCTTTGGGCCTATTGCTTGGTATGACGATACTGGTGATGACTATTCCCCCACGAACCCCTCCAGTTGTCCAAGTCTTTTCCTAATTTCGTCAAGCGAGGATAATTCAGGGAATGACTCTTTGACCTCCCCTATTTTTCGTAGGAGCTCAGCGAATAATTCTATCATCATCTTCTTCATCTCATCTATTTCTGCATGATCTATCACTATTTCTGGGGTTCTTATGGCTACATCAAACTTCCTAAACAGCAATATGATCCTCGCAATCAGATCCTCTATGGGATAGATTATATGTTCTTTGATATCGAACCATATTTTTGCGTCTACTAGGATTACTTCTATAAATTCTGAATAGCAGTATATGGCTTGGCTCTTGAATAGCATGGTATATATTATCTCTTCGAAGGTACTTAGGTCTAGTTTGGAGAGGGTTGTGGTTCCCGTGAGGATTCGTAGGGCGTTTTCTGCTAGTTCCATTATCTCCACTAGTCTATCATGTATTCCTCTCGGGATTATATCTCGGCAATGGATGAAAAATTTGATTTTCTCCTCCAAGGCCACCAGTATCGCCACTAGAAACTTCTATAGAATACTAGCTAAATTTTAAAATATTTCTCCATTATTTTATGTATTGTGGTGAGAAGCTTGGAGCTGAGTGTTGAGGCAGTAGGTCAGTGGTTGGTTGAGCATATGGATGAGTTATTCAGGCAATATCCGCAGCTAAAAAAGAAACTAAGGAAAATACTGTCAGAAGAACTTGAGAAAAAAATAGCTACAAAGGAAGACATCATTGCTGTCTTGGAGGAGATCAGGAATTTGCGTCAGGACTTCAATCGTCAGCAGAGGCAGATTGAGGGCTTGGTTGAGGAGATCAGGAATTTGCGTCAGGACTTCAATCAGATTTCGGCGCGGTTGGATATAAAGGTTAGTGCTCTTGGTGCACGGTGGGGTTTACTGGCTGAGAGTGCATTTAGGGATGGCATGAGGTTTATTGTTGAGAAGTATTTTGGTGGTAGGGTAAGTCGTTGGGTATATAGGGATGATGAGGGTATCGTCTACGGCCGTCCGAGTGAGGTAGATGTTGATGTTCTTATTAAGGATGGTGAGCATCTACTTATAGAGATCAGGGCCCATGTTGATAAGGCTGATGTTGCCGAGTTATATAGGAAGGGTATTCTGTATGAGAAGGTGACTGGTGTAAAGCCTAGGCTGATCATGATAGCACCGTTTGTCAGAAAGAGGTCGTGGGGTCTCGCTAGGGATCTTGGCGTTGAAATAATTGAGGGTCTTCCCGAAGGATAGTTCTATGTTCGGTAGCTATTTTTGGTATTTTTGATTCATATAGGTATTATTGTATATCGTATCGGAAATAGGATACCTAATGGGTATTACCAATAGTGATCCTCCCCCAGATAATGGATGACCATGTCTTTATGCCCTGATGGTCATCATACCAATGCGGCATCTGTCATGGGGTGTTCCTAGGGGTTGTCTTCTAAATGCGAAGAGACTCTTTCTAGCATTCTGTATATATGGTTTGTTATAAATAGGATTTTTTGTTCTACATTATTGTCTGATCTATAATGATGATTCACCAACATTAAATTATGATACATCTATGTAAAAAGTGATAAATCTTGTTGGTGATATATAATGGGGGAGGGGTTTGAGCTGGATATTGAGAGCGAGCTTGAGGGTCTAGCTGAGAGAGAAGAAAAAAGGGAGGAGCGACCAATAAGGAGGGATTATGTGGAGTGGGTTGGTAATGGATACGGAATATTCTATTTTGAGTATCCAAGGATGCCTACTGATGTTGTAATAAAGAACATGGTTGACCTAAAGATCTGGAGGAGACACTTCAGGGAGGTTGAGAGAAGACTAGAGGGAAGAATACTAATCCGGATCGTACCCAGAAAAGAAATAACTTATCCACCAGAGCCCGCATGGATCACAGCACTAAGGCTACAGATGCCAGAACTTCCAAAGAAAACCATGCTTGGATACCTTGTCGTCCCAATATCCGAATTCGTAAAATTTAAGACAGAGGAAATTACTGAGGGAGTCCAAGAAGTCAAGAAAGGGGTCTTTAAACTAATAATCAATAAGAGCATTGATGATATTCTCAGGGAAAACAAAATAATTATCGAGATACCATATGAGCTCGATATGGAGCATCTACGAGATGTCTTGAAGAAGCATGAGATTATTCAGATAAGAGGTATTAGTGTCCAAGAATTACTGAGGATGAATGTTTTATCTATTAGTTGGACCATTATTGACCTCTCCGAGGAAGTATTCAAGAGGGGTCTCCAAATGGAATTTCAGAGGATTGAGGCCCTAGCGATAGAGGGCGCTCTCTCACCAAGACAATTTATTGAGAGAATCACGGATGTAAAAGAAAGCTTCAGTAGGCTATCAGACTATGTTATTATTGCGGTCAGTATCAAGAACGAAACTCTAGGCACGATTTTGCAGTCAACAGTAAGTATCGAAAAAATAGAGATTGTCTTCCCAGAGACGGTGTTTGGGATAGATGACATTATTGTTCCCGATAAGCTTAGGGGTCTGACGAACATAAAGCCGTCCGAAGGAAAAATAGAGATTGCTGGACTAAGACTGGAACTCAACCAAGAGCTTAGCTTTGCTTTGGGGGTCAGGCAACGTGTGCTATCGAGAGCAGTGAGTTCGAGTGAGAGGGGCCTCAAGATAAGGATAATTGGTAGGCTTGAGGATCCCTCACCAGAAATTAGGGTTCCCGATATAATAACGGGGATAATGTTTAGAACGAATAAGACATATTCCTATGGTCTTGTCTACTTTACACCTATGGGGTATCCCGTAACGACAACTGGTATGGGGTTCTTCATACCCCCGCAAATAGATAAGTATCCACTACCTGACACTAGAACAGAACTTAGAATAGATCTAGAGGAGATACTACCCATAGAGATACAGCTCCGCGAGCCAGTAAAACGTGAAATACCTCTAGCGAAAACAGAGTTCACTGTTGCTGTAAAAACACTCAAGAAGATATTGGAGTCGCTAGGCTTCGCCCCCCTATATGATAGTGATGTGAAGGTAGTTAGGTTCGCGGAACCATGGGACAGGATTGTATCCTTAGAATACCTACTATATAAAGGGATAGTTGATGGGATACCAACGGTCCTATTTGTTGAGGTGTATGGCATAACGAAGACTGTCAGTATAACCACAGAGGGGAGGAGTGAGGCAGGGAAATCTATAGTCAGCGAGAGGAGGCTACTATCAGACATAAAGATATCAATAAGAACGAGTGTACCACCAAGCATGATACCAAAGCTTATGGAGATATTTGATGGTATAAGGGATAGGCTTGAGAGTGTTGGGAGATGATACTCATGCAGGTAGGTCAGCAGACAGTTGTTGGTGAACAACAACCAGTGGAGACACTAATCAGCGGTATAGTGAACAGTATTGCTCAACAGTACACAAAAATTGTGAGATATCCTATGGTGAGAGTAGGGACTGATATAGCCCCATATGTAGAGAGAGTACTCATTGATGAGTACACCATTGTCTCTCCAAGGGGCTCAACTATAGAGGCAAGACGTATCGTTGAGAGGACAAAAGCAAACATAATCGCGATACTAATTGGGATAATAGTGATTGTTTTTGCATTTGTTACTCTCTTCATGGGGGTTTCCAAAATTATTGTGGGAGCTCTTCTAATAATTGGAATATTGATACTTTTGGCTGGTCTACCGCGTACTGAGGAGATGGCGGTATCTGCTGGGGAGCAGATATTTATATGTCACCACTGTGGCAAGGTTGTACTAGAGACAGAAGCAATAATCCTGAGGATTGAAGGGGAATACCCAATGTATAAGGTTGAGGATAGGGAAACTGGGAGGGTAACTAGGATAGGAAATTACTACGGTGTACATTGTGAGAGATGCCTCAAGAAGTATCATCCAGAGGAATACTCAAAACTGGCGGAACGTGGACCTCAAGCCCTGAGAGAGGAAGCCTATAAACTGCTTGAGAAATTTAGGAAAGGTATGTAGAAAGCCCTATAATTGGTGTTGATTATGCGTATTTTGGGTGTTTTGAGGAGATCATATACGGAGGCACAGGCTATGGATGTACATGAGATCATTAGTATGGTCGCTGCCGAGTATGTATCAATAAAGCCCCACAGGGTATCTCATATTGATGTTGCGAGGACGGACGATGTGTGGCGTACTATGGTGGCGGATTATACGATGCTTTCTCCACCCAAAATATCGACTGTCGCAAGATACATAACTAGGAGGGAGAGAGACATAAGGTTTGTTCTTTTTGGGTTTCTATTAATGCTCTTCGGCGTACTATTAATATTGGCCGAGAAGATAGGTGTAGGGTTTTTCTTCCTAATCATTGGAGGGATCCTAGTCGTCCTCTACATATACTTCCCCTCCTTCAAGCCCTATGTTATTGTTGCCTCCGAAAATGTCTATGTATGCCATCATTGTGGGAAACTCCTCACATATGACGAGGCCATAATGTTGCCAACACAAGAGGCCCCGCGGTTCCTCCTAGGGACATTTAGAGAGCGTAATATCTTGGTGAGGTTTCTACTAGGCTTCGCCATATTGATCCTGCTGATCGCTAAACTTTTCGCTATAATAGTAGATATTGCCCTAAAAAAGAGAGGTACGGAAGAGTCAATATCTGCGAAGATAGATGAGGTTATTGCTCGTCTAAGTACAACACAACTAAAAACCCCCAAAGGCTGTGAAATAATTACTCTTGGTATAAGGGGGCCCTATGGTTATACTTTGGAAGTAAAAATCCTGAAGTGTGGCTATCATTACACAGTACACTGTATAGACTGTCTAAGGAAGCATCATCCACATCTATATGAAGCATTAACGGAGGAGGGCGAAGAAAAGGCAATAGTTGTATCGAGTGAAATCCGGAGAAGATTTTTGGTTTCACCAAGGAAATTTGCGTTTAAGTCTGAAATAGAGTATCTAAAACATATGATGAAGTTGGTTTAGATTTTTTGTTTTATTCAAACTGGATGGGGTGGGTTCAAGATGGCATGGCAGATTATCACGCCAGGGCCAGCAGTAAGAGGAGCCCCAGACCCAGAGAAAAAAGCTATGAATGGAGTAGGCGCAATGGCTGTGTCGATCCTAATTGTTGGGTTTGGCGTATTCATTATGGGGGTTGCGGATAGCTATAAAGCCTTGGCAGTGTTCTGGCTAATATCATTACTGATATACCTTGGTGGAGGTTTACAGTATGCTGAGGCTACGAGACGTATTAGATCTATGCTACCCGATCAATTAGCCTTGATGTCATCACTCATAAGGATACCTATGAGTATAGGGTCTCTATCGTCCGTCAGTACCGTAATGGGGAGATATTACTATATGCCCGCATCGATAGTGATCCTATTTCTATTAGAGCTTATCTGTTGTACAATTTTTATCGGTATATCTCTTGATCGGATATACAAGAAGTCTGCACGTGGAGGCGTTATGAGGCCTACTACTCTCTGGTAGTATATTATTTCTATTTTTTGGCTATACTATATCTTATCCTTTGTTCTTCTGGGTGCTTGATTCTTGGTATCTCACTTGGAAGTTGCCCGTTTGTTTTCTGATTTTATCTTCTTAAGTATCCTCCTTATTGTTTCCTCTGACACATCTATTATTTTTTTGATGTCTTTCGGTTGCTTTAGGCCCCAGACCTCATAGGCTACACGTACCATGTGTTCCGTTGTTATTCGGGCCAGCTTTCTTAGGTATGGGATATGCATCTTCTCCTCCCTGGCGATCTCGCTTAGTGTTAGGTAGACCCTCAGGCAGTAGTGGGTTTTTAGTTGTTTCTCTTGTTCGAGTAGTTCATCGATGAGTTTTTTCCAGTCAATATTTCCACCCCTAATAATTTTCTTCGTGTCCTCGTAATCTCTCGGTCTTCCAGAAGTCATTTTTTGGAGCAATAGGTCTGTATCTGATGCGATGTAGAGTGTGAGGTTTCCGTACTGTCTGCTATGGGCTCTGGATATCATTTCCATCGTTAGGTTTATCTTGCCTGCCTTACCATAGTATATGTCTATTCTGGAGGTTCTATCTCTCTCATAGACCAGGATATCGTCATGGGATTTCCTCCTATATCCAAGCCTTTCCAACGTGTTCTTAAACTCTTCTAGGTCTTCCTTTTTCCAGAACGAGATATCTATATCCTTTGTTGATATCTCAGATAGAAAATTTGATTTTTCGTGGAGGCTGTCCCTGTTAAATCTAGGCTTTGATGTTCTCTGTTCTGTCTGTCCCATGACTTTCCACCTGTCCCATTCAACGAAACGCCAAACAACGGGCGAACGATAATAATGCACACTAAACATAGCGTATGATTAAAAGCAGACGTATCGAAGATAGCGTCCCTATCCAACCTAACCCCAAACAACAAAAATTGTGTCATACATCCGAAACACTTTCCACCTGAGGTTTCGTGTGGGTGTCCCATATGGGACAAGCATAAAACCATCACCATAATCAGTTATGTTGCATGTGGCTTATATGTCTATAAATGGTGGTGTTGAAAGGCGGTATAAGTGTCCCAAAAGTGTCCCATGACTTTTCATGTTCCATCTTGTAGGGACACCAAAATTGGGTGTTTGGGTTTTCAGCCTACATGCATGCTTTCTCTGCTCATTGGTTGATATGGAAATTCGTTTGCTTTATATTTTGTTCCACGTATATTGTTTTATTAGTTAACGTCGTTTTTTAGTGGTGGCAGAATTGTACTACTTCGTGCCACCCATGAGGCATGTAAGATTCAAACTACTCCTAACATACCTCAAGAAAATTGGGGGACATATAAGCATCGAATTCGAGAGCGAAAACGGAGTAGGATGGGCAACTTGACCCAATTTCAGTTTGAGAATATGCTATTTGGAGTTCCAATTTGCCTGTAGCTCAGCGAGATTCTGTAAAAATCAGAGATATATAAGTAAAATTTATAAAACGAATTTGATCATATCAAATTATTAATAGAAATAACTCTGTATTGAATGGGTGTTCTGTAATGAATGGTGAAAAAATAATTTCACTAACTAAGATCTCTCTCAGCGGACCTATAATTGAGCTTGAAGCTTGCAGATATTGTTGTCAAGTACATTCTGGATATCAAGGAAAGCTATAGCAATGGGGATACTATTGTCCAAAAGACTTTCGACAAATGGGCTTAGCATACATATTGACGAAAAAGGTATAATCTTTCAGAGTTATGACAGCTACAAGCTTCATACAATTGATCCTATAAGAGCTCTCTTTTTATCTTTTTTGCATTACTTGAGCGGCGGTCGTGATATATCAACTGATCTAATAGAGATAGCATTTAAGTGTGTTATAGCGTTCTTTGGTGGGAACCCCGAGATATACAAATTAAAAGATAAAATATTAAATACAACTCTAAAAAAGTTGGTTCGGATAGGTAAATATCCTCGTTTTATTGCACACGTAGCATCACCAGAAAAAATTATTTCTGGACTATATAATGTCATTGATGAAAATGCATATGAAATTTCACTTCGAACATTAGCTATAGATAAACTTAATAGTTTATTAGGCCTAGTCATAATTCCTACATTCAAATGCCATCTGAGATGTCTTTATTGTTATCAGAAAACTAGTAAGATAAATAAACCAATCTTTCCAGAGAGACTAAATGGCTTAATGAAGTTTAATATCTTTAAGAAGGTAATTGATGAAGCGAGAGATCTTGGCTTGACAACAGTGGTCTTTACTGGGGGCGAACCTTTTTTACATCCACGGATATTTGATATGTTGAAATATACCTATAAAAATGATATTTACACAGAGGTTTCAACAAAGTTTCCCCTAAAGGAGAAAGATGTTAAGAAATTAGAAGGCAACGTTGATAAAATTCAAATAAGCTTGGACTGTCACATTCCTGAAATTCAGGACAAGCTAACTCAAGTAAAGGGAAGTGGTGAGTGGTTACTTAAAGATATAGAATTGCTCTCAAAAACCAATATTCGTTTACAAGTTAATGTTGTCGTTACAACATATAATATTAATTATATCCCAGATTTAATTGAATATCTATATTATAAAGGAGTAGATGTTATTACGTTGTCTATTTACGGGTTATCGATAACAAATCCTAATCAAGAACTTCGTCCTTCGCGAGATGACTACATAAATCTTGCACATAAAATTGAGGAAAAATTAGCTAACTTTCCTGATACTGTTGAGGATATTGATTATGGCTACATTAGTCTTGGTGACAAAACTATATTAGTAGTCAGTCCAATATACGCAATTAGAGACATATTTCATAAAAAGAAAGAAGATTCCTTATTACGGTTAGGAATGTTCAATTGTGGTGCCTATAGATCTGGACTTGCGATTTTACCAGATGGCGATGTCTTAGGTTGCGACCGCATGTACTCATTACCTTGGTATAAGAAACTAGTAGTTGGTAATGTTAAAAAACAAAGTATAAAGGAGATCTGGTACTCCGAAAAAACCTATCAGTTGGCAAAACCCTCAAGAGACAAGTTTAAGGATACTATGTGCTTTAATTGCGAATTGTTTGATTACTGTCTAAGTTTTGGATTTTGCTACTTAGATGCCTATTATACATCTGGGAAAATGTATGGACCACGGTTAAATTGCCCTAAGTCTGAAAATTATGATACCCTCTTCAAAAAACTATTCGGGGTGAATTGCTAGTTGAGCTATGTAGTCTCTTTTGAAAATGTTTATAAGATATACCCTCCCAATACTATTGCATTAAGGGGGCTGTCATTTTCCGTCAAGAAAAATGACTGGCTTGTAATACTAGGTCCAAATGGAGCTGGTAAGACAACAACTCTCAAAATAATTTCTACAATAACTCGTCCATCAAAAGGAAAAGTCAAGGTATTTGGACACGATGTTAGTAAAGATAGAGATGTCATACGATCAAAATTATGTATTGTGCCACAAGAAATATGCCTCGATCCTTGGTTTCCTCTAGAAAAGAGCCTTGAATTTATAGCGCGAATGCATGGCATAAATAAGAAAGAGGCAAAAAAATTAGTAAAATCTGCTTTAAAGAAAGTTGGATTATTAGGACATGAAAGAAAGCTAGTTGAGGCCTTATCAACAGGAATGATGAGAAGAGCTCAATTAGCTATCGCATTTATCGTTGATAGGCCACTTATTCTTCTCGACGAGCCGACATTGGGTGTGGATATTATAGGTAAATTCGAAATTTGGGAGTTACTGCGAAACGAACTGAAAAATAGGACTGTTCTCATTGCTACAAACGATTTGATAGAGGCAGAAAAACTAGGACAAAAAGTTTTATTAATAAATAATGGTGAATCGATAGCATTTGGCAATGTTAATGATATAGTAAGACAACAAGTTGGTGAACTCACACTTAGAATAAGTCTCAAATCCAAGGATTACATTCAATCAATTATTGATAAACTGAAAGAAGAGGTTTCTAGTGAGAAATTAATTTATGGAAAGACAAAAACAATTTCTATCGTTATAAATAGTGTAGAAGAGGCTATGATGCTACTATCTGCTTTAAGTGATTATAGCAACATTATTGAAAGCTTTGGTCTTGATCGTTTTTCTTTAGAAGATCTATTTAGAAAGCTAATTAATAGGTGAGAGTAAAGATGCTTGTTTTTGTTGAAAGAGATCTTTATTTATCTAAATCACCACCAGTCCTATTAGCACATATTCTGAGCCCTATAATTTGGGTAGGAGTCTTCGGTGTAATATTCTCTTTGCACCTAGAGACTATTCTTTATTGTAATAGATATATTCCATACTTAGTTTTCCTAGTATTTGGCGTTGTAACAGTAAGCACTTTTTATACATATAGTTCTATATTTGCAACAGTTAGATTAGACTTCGTAACAAGGTTTATGTATCTTGTAATTTCCTCTGGAAATAGTTTCTACGTATATTTTATGGGCAAGATAATTGCACAGTACATCATGGTACTTTTACAAAGTCTAATAATATTTGCTATAGTCTACATGCTCTCTGGTTTTTATCTAACACTATTACTAGCCATAATTCTTTGTGCATTATTGTTCATATATACAATATTTTGGAGCTTTATTGGTGTTATTCTATCTTTGTATGTTAGGTCACATTATTATCGGGATCTTATATTCACGCTTTTAAATCCAATGCCTTTAATAAGTACAGCATATTATACCATCCCTCAGAATCAACCATTACTAGCAACATTGTTGTACGCAAATCCAATAACATACCAAGCAGATTTACTTAGATCTATTATCCTATTAGGTTACATTGATATTAAACTTGTTGCTATTAATGTTATTCTACTTATAGTAATCTCATTAATTACTATAATTACTATACAACGAAAAATCTACTATTAAAATCTATCGAAAACTATTTGAATTTTTTCCGTAACTTTCTTCTTCTCAGAGCGGTCGTAGCTGAAATCTGTATTGAGTGAGTATGCTCTGCATGGTTCTGGGCGTATAGGATATATTCTGCGTGTATTATCTGAGGTGAGGAATGGGCAAAGTTTTATGACCTTTGTTTTTCCTTTTCTAATGAGATTCACAATGTGTTTCCTCAAGTTGTCTGGATCCTCTCTTATGTACTTAGCAATGCGGTTTATGTTTACTAGGAAGTATTCTGCTGATACTGATACCTCCCTGCAACACTTACCACACTTCCTACAGAAGAACGGAATAACAATAGTTTCTTCGGTGTCCATAAATTCTACGAGCCAACGTGGCTGGTCAAGACGACCACCAGTGGCACTCATCGATAATCCCCAACACATACCTATTAACATGAAAAATTGATTATTGGTTAACCCCTCTTTTCAAGGCTCATACTTCTCAAGCTAGTGACGATACTGCTTACCATTGTGCCTAGTTTTGCATACTTCCTCGAGAGGTTTATGAGAATATCCGCTAGAATTTTTGGCTTCAGAACCAGCGGAATCAATAGCTTCTTTACCGCTTCAACATCCACTATTTGCTCCCCAGACATGTACCTAGATATCGTACTCTTGGACAATAGAGTCATTCTTGCCAGAGGCCTAACACCGCCAGCCTTCTCAACAGCAATCTTCACAAGTTCTAATCGTTGCTCGGGGCTCAGTTTCTCCACTAACTCGTATAATTGGCCTAGGATGCCCCTCTCA
>CAZVPA010000074.1:0-12066 GCA_964628995.1 uncultured Nitrososphaerota archaeon
GTGGAGAAGATAGGGATGTTAGGAATAGGGGGGCTTCTCGCAATACAGGCACGCAGACCGGTTTTTCTTGGTGAGATAGTCACCAGTGGGATCGAGTTACTTAACACCTACAGTGGGCAAGGGGGAGGTATAGGGTTTCGCGAAGAATCAAGGTTCAAAATACTGAAATCTCTCGATGTAAACGAATTGTTGGAAAAAGTACGTGAAATAGAAACTGATGTCGTCATAGGTATGTGTCGTTTTTCGATTTATGGTAGACCAGCCATCACAAATACTCCCCCCTTTTTTGGGTGTGATGAAAGATTCGTTTGCGTGGCTAGAGGTGCGCTTCATAATCATGCGGAAATGCGTAGAGCCATGATAAGGAATGGCCACATACTAATCGGCAAAGACCTAAGCGAAGTAATTGTACACACATTTGAAGAATATGTAAGGGAATTAGGTTCCGTCGAAAAGGCTACCATAAAATTGTTTAATGATACCAACGGTATATTTTCAGCAATAATTCTGGATACCGAGAAGAACAACATTATTCTTATTACGAAGGGGATTACCGAGTACATAGGTTTTGCAAATGATAGAGTTATGGTAGGATCCGAATACGACTTTATGGTGGCTCATTCTTATAGGATTGGACAGGTCGATGATGGGGCTTTCCTTTTTACAGTAGACAGGGTAAAGCATCTTGCGGGAAAAGACATAGAAACAATAGAGCCAAAAAGAGGAAGAAAAATCAATGGCTACGATTACTATATGGAGAGAGAGATAGATGAGATACCCAATGTCCTACTTTTCCAGCCTGTAGCTCAATCCGAACGTTATTTTAGACTTGTGAGGAAACTAGTGATGAGTGCCAAGAATGTATACATGATAGGTTCGGGGTCGTCGTTCAATGCGGTCTTATATGGTGCATATGTCATCAATGAACTCACTGAGATAAGCCCTATACCCCAAAATGCCACGGAGTTCATATATTTTATGCTGAAGCGTGTTGAGGCTGGAGATGTATTAATAGCGAATTCTCAGAGTGGAAAAACAAGTGATGTGCTTAGGTCAGTATCAAAATCTCGCATGCGGGGAGCGATAATAGTAGGAATACTCAATGTTCTTGGTTCTCCATTGATGTTTGCGTCTAACGTATATATACCTATTGCCGCGGGAATCGAGAATGCCATACCGGCAACGAAGACATTTGTCGCGCAATTATTTACATTTGCTCGTCTGGCATTGGTATTGTCTGGCGAGGGGGTAGAGGAGCTTTATCGGGTGGCGAAAAAAATACCAATGCTAGCTAAAGCTGTTTTGGGTAATTGTGATGATGTAGTTAGAAGATATGCTCACCAGATATCCAGAAAGGATAATGCTTTTGTTCTTGGCAGGGGTGTGAACTATCCGATAGCCCTAGAGGGTGCACTAAAATTGAAGGAGGTTGCTCAGATCCATGCTGAGGGGATAGATGTTGGGGAATTCAGGCATGGATCCAGAACGTTGCTCGAAAAAAGTTTCCCAGTAATAATTATGGTTCCAATGGATCTCGAGGCTAGGGAGGACACATATGATCTCATAAGAGAAATATCGGCAGTATCAGACATAATGATAATAACGGAAAAGAATGATCCATTTGCGGAGAGGTTTACAAAATATGTGGTGAAGATACCACCAGTACCAGAAGTATTGAGCCCCATACTGAATGTACTACCATTACAAAAACTAGCCCTCCATCTCGGCAAAATCAAGGGGATGCCAATAGATACGCCCCCGGGGCTGAAGAAGGCAGTAACATTACAATAGTCGGGAATATTCACAGGCTCCTCGCTAGTAGTGCCAAAATTTCTAATAGTAGTTGTAGAAGCTTTTTTCCGCATATATATCCATTATCAATCATGGGTGTATACTCAACAATGTCGACATAATTTAGCTTTGATGTCTCGATGGTATTGACGAGATGCACAAATTCAGAAAAATCGGCACCAAAGACTTCTGGTACCCTGACAGCAGGGAAACTTGTTGGGTCAAAAAAATCTAGATCAATAGACAAAAACTTGCTGTCGGCCAATACTTTATGCAATATCTCTTTCTCTACGGGCCAAGGCAGGATTTCTACATTGGAGTGTTTCCGCAAGTATTCATATTCGCTATACATCGTTGAGAAGCCCCTAAATCCCAATATCTTGACATAGATATCACCCTTTTCCTCAATAATTTTTCTTATAACGCATCCATGGTGTGGCTGCTTAATGCAGGATTCTGCATCTAGGTGGGCATCAAGTACTGAAATTTGTTGTAGTGGTATACCTGAAAGCGAGAAATATGTGGTTATGTGGTCTCCTCCCACCACAACTGCCTTAGCTCCATTATCAAGTACTTTCTTTAGTGTATTGGATAGATCACGACCGTGAAAATCCCCAATGTCTACAATATCATAGTCATCAAGGATAACTCTACAGTACATGTTATGTGTATCATATTCTCTCGATAGTCTCCTCAGGATATATGTAGCCTTTTTCTGTCCATAGGTTGGATGGATACTTCTTGATGTGGAGGTTGAGCCTATTATCACAATAGTATTTTTAGTGACATTATCGGGGGATGTTCTCGGGAATCCGAAAAAAGAATATTTAGACCTCATACAGTATTCACGAGATTTTCTCTATCGCATGTACCGAGCATATATCCATGCATACACCACAGCCAGTACATATATCGGGACGTATGTATGGTTTCTTCTTTTTTTCGTCATAGAATATGGCTGGACAATTAAATTCCCTGTAGCAAATACCACAGTTTATACACTTATCCTGATTTATCCTATATTTTCCGCCCTTTCCTGTAAATCCGCGTGTTCGGAGGCTAAGTAGTGCACATGGTGATCGAGAAACAATGAGTACCGTTTTTCCTCCCTTGTATTCTCGGATGGCCCTACGGAGTTTCTCTATGGAACTCTTAATGTCCAACACAGGATCGATAACATCGACATAATCGACACCAATAGCTCTTCCAATTTCCTCGATAGGTATAATCCTTGTTTTTTCCCCAGTCCCAGTGAATCCTGATGCTGGATTTGCTTGGAAACCTGTCATCGCTGTTATTGTATTATCCAACACTACTAGGATGAAGCTATGTTTGTTATAAACGGCATTAATCAGTGCGGGGATCCCCGCATGATAGAATGTTGAATCCCCAATAAACGCTATGACTGGTTGTTCTGTGGCCTGAGACAAACCATTTGCTGTTCCAACAGAACTACCCATGCATAGAAGTAGGTCGCCCATTCTGAATGGTGGGTTTATACCTAAGGTATAGCAACCTATATCTGTGGGATAGATGACATCGTCAGGATTTATTTTTTCGCGTCTTAAAGCCATTTTTACGGCATAATATGATGCCCTATGTGGGCACCCGGGGCATAATATTGGTGGTCTTCTGGGTATTGAGATTGGTGCCTGTTCCCTTTCTGGAGCCGGTATTTTTCCCATATCATGTATTCTCCTAATAGCCGACATTACTGTTACTACAGATAACTCGAAGACTCTGGGGAGGACGTCTTTTCCGTGTATCTTCACGTGGATATCCTCATCATATGCTATCGATTTTATCTCCTTTTCCATAACCGGATCTATCTCCTCAACGACGAGTACGATGTCTAGATCCTCCAAGAAGTCTTTTATTTTATTTCTCGGTAATGGATGGGAAAAGCCAAGTTTCAGAATTTTTGCTGATATACCAAGCTTCTCAACAGCCTCCATGGAATGGAGATAGGCCGCCCCCGATGTTATTATTCCAAAGCGGCCCTTCGGTGGATCATCCCCCTCGATAAAGGTAATAGTGTTAAGTGGGCTCTCATCGGATAACTTAGTTGCTTTCTCAATCCTCTCAATAAGCCACTTATGATTCCTCCTGGCATTGGCCGGCACAACGACATATCTCGATGGATTCTTATCAAAAGAACCAACTATTTTTGGCTTCTGTATATCACCAAACTCTACGATCCCTCTCATATGGGAGACTCGGGTAGTTGTCCTAATCATTACGGGTAATCTTGTTTTCTCTGAAATCTCAAAACCTAATCGCGCAAAATCCTTTGCCTCTTGAGGCGTAGAGGGCTCTAACATAATCAAATTAAATAGGCGTGCATACCAACGATTATCTTGTTCATTTTGAGAGCTCCAGCAATTTGGATCATCAGCACTCACGAAAACAAATCCAGCATTTGTTCCAATGTATGCTGATGTTGCTACGGCATCAGCAGCAACATTTATGCCCACGTGTTTAGCGGCAGTAAAACTCCTGACGCCGGCTAAGCACGCGGCGAACGCTGACTCATATGCGACTTTTTCATTAGTACTTATCTCAGCGTGGTATTCTAATCTGCCAATAACTTTTGCTTGGAGAAGTGTATCCATGATTTCTGATGATGGTGTCCCTGGATAAGCAGCCGCGAAGCCAAGCCCTCCCTCAATGAGTCCTCTCGCTATGGCTTCATTCCCAAGCAGAAACTTTTTTTCACCTTTTTCTCCAAGTATCGACGCCATTTGTATCCCCACAAATATTCTGTATTGCGAATAATATAGGACATATATTAGAGTGGTCGCAACACTTTGTTATTACCATTTATATTGTCATTATCCCAATTTCCATGGCACTAAGCTGGTGCTATGTATGAAGTTTGATGTTATCATTATCGGGAGTGGCCCAGCGGGGATATTCTGTGCATTAGAACTAATGAAACATGCGAAGGGTAGGCTCAGAATAGCCATCCTAGAACAGGGAAAGGATTTATATGAGAGGCTTAAAGAGGGGGATCTATTGAGAGGATGGGGTGGCGCGGGTCTCTTCTCAGATGGAAAAATAACACTCTCAACAGATGTGGGGGGCTGGCTTGGTGATATCATTGAAAGGAAGGAACTTGGGAACCTAATAGGGTATGTGGAAAACATATGGAAAGAGCTTAGCCCCGAGTCAAGGATTATCGATATTGATGCTGATGCCGTAGAGGAATTCATGAGTAGAGCTAGGCAGTACCACATGAGGCTCATACCCTATAGAGTTAGACATATAGGGTCTGGAAATACATATCGTATGCTAGAGAGAGCTTGGAAAATCGTTGAGGGGGCTATTAATATTTTCTTTGAAAAAAGAGTAACGAGAATGCATCCAAAGAATGATAACATAACTATTGAAACATCCGATGGTGATATATTTGAAGCAAAATATGTTGTGGCAGCTCCTGGTAGGACAGGCGCTGCGTGGCTAAAAAAAGAACTTGAGAGATTGGGTGCGAAACTTGTTGTGAATCCTGTCGATATAGGGGTAAGAGTGGAGACCGTATATGAGACCCTAGAGGAGATAACTAGTATTCTGTATGATCCAAAGTTTATATATACGGCACCAACATATGATGATAAGGTAAGGACATTCTGTGTGAATCCGCGTGGCTTTGTAATAAAGGAGACGTATGAGGATGTTGTAACAACAAATGGGCATTCATATGCCGACAGAAAGAGCGATAATACAAATTTCGCGATTTTGGTAAGTAGCTACTTTACTGAACCGTTTAAGGATCCAATAGCATATGGGAAACATATCGCAAGACTCGCAAATCTACTAGCGGGAGGATCTGTCCTTATACAGAGACTGGGCGACCTTAAGAGAGGCAGAAGGTCGACTTATGAACGTCTGAGCAGGTCTATTGTCGAACCAACATTAAAGGATGCTGTCCCAGGCGACATATCCTATGCTCTTCCTCACAGACATCTTGTAAGCATATTGGAGTTCCTCAAAGCACTGGACAAGATAACTCCAGGAATATACTCCGATGACACGCTACTATATGCGGTTGAGGTAAAATTCTATTCATCCAGAGTCGATGTGACGGATGAGCTTGAAGTTAGACAGATCAGGAATCTATTCGTGTGTGGTGATGGTGCGGGGATAACTAGGGGGCTCGCACAAGCATCAGTTTCTGGTGTCATCGCTGCGCGTGCAATTCTAAGGCGTGAAGGTTTTGAATTGAAATAGTATTTTTTTCTTCTTACTTGGGGATAAGTATGCGTTACAACATAGCCATAAGTGGAGTAGGCGGTTTGGGTATATTGACTCTTGGTAGGTTGTTTAGTAGGGCTGCTATGCTTGTTGGAAAAAAGGCAATAATGAGTGAGATACATGGTCTTGCTCAGAGATACGGTGCGGTTTTTGTTCATGTTAGGATAAGCGACGGAGAAATTTTGGCCCCAACAATACCAAATGGGGAGGCGGATCTATTGGTTGCGCTTGAGCCTATTGAGAGTCTGAGGGTTTGGGGCGTGATAGGAAAGAGAACAAAAGTCATCCTTAATGCTAACATTATTAAGCCACCGACTGTGGCCATTGGTATAGAGGCCTATCCAGACCTAGATGGCATCATCGATAGTCTCAGGGAGCGTGCTGGTATGGTTTTGGTGTTTGATGCCCTGAAAGTAGCTGAGAAATACGGGGATCCCCGCATACAGAATACTGTCCTCTTAGGTGTGGCATCAAAAATTATGGATGTGGACATTCCCGAATCCGCATTTATAGAGGCAATTCGTCAGGAGTTCTCTAGGAAAAAGAAGGTTCTGGATATGAATATCAAAGCCTTCAAGGAGGGACGGTCGCTTGTGAAGGAGTAGATACCCTATTTTTTCTCCGTGTAGATAATCATTCTCAAAGCATTCTTTATTGGGTCTTTTATTTTCCTCGGGACCTCCCTATTTATGTATATGTCTACTAGTAATCCTTCCTGTATGTCTTCGTGTTTGAGTATATGAATATTGATTAGTGGTTCGTTCTGTGCGGCCAGATAGATATTCTCTTTTGTTCCTATGAGTCTTATTTTCTTTCCGACAATAAAGCTTACTATGTTGTAAAGTTTAGATATTTGTTTCGATACTTTCCTTGTTATGTTGCGTCCGATAAGTAGCCAATTTGTTTTTCCAGTTTTTTGTATTATTCTTCCCATTGATGTTTTTCTGAGTATAGCACCATACATAATGTGTCGCATGGGGGTTAGTGTTATGTCTTTGGATAGTAAGTGTTTTTTCAGTGGTATTATTGTTTTTCCTCTGCGTATTTTCTCTAGAATGTCATCTATGTCTCGCTCAGCATTGACAAGGAAGTATGCGTTGCCTACTTCATGCGGTACGTGCGCATCGCTTCCAACAACTTTCGATAAGCTGTACTTTTTTGCGAAATAACAAGCCAACATGTTTAGAGGCATTATTGTTCTTCCGTTTATACATTCTATGGCATCTATCGATATTCTGCTAATAGCAGACCCTACGCCCCTTCGAAATACATCGAATGGGTGGGGTGCTATTGTTAAATAATTCTGTTCGTTTGCGTATTCGAGCAATTCTCTTATGTCTTTTAATCTCAAGAGTTTTTTATCTATTCGGGTCACCCCCAAGATAAGGATATGACCGATGCTAGATGAGATCTCGGTCCCGAGAATTATTATGCATCTTCTTTTCAATGTACGTTGTAGTTTACTCATATATGTATTACTGGGAAAAGTGTTGTGGTCGGTTAGCCCTATTACATCGATGGTTTCTTTGTATATCCTCCACGCTAATACATCAGCTGGCATGATTCCATCTGATGCTGTGGTGTGTATATGAAGGTCGCATTTTAGCATCATTGCCACCATTTATTAGAGAGAGTGGTGATATTTCAATATTTTGTTGTTCTGTGCATCATCAGCATATAAATTGGATATATAGTAGTGCGACCATGTCACGGTTCTGAATTTTCCAAGATTGTTAGTTTCCAGAAAAGTTAGGTAGCATTAGATATTTCACTAAAACATAAGGTTCAAATTGGAGGTGCAACTTTAGAGTTTTACTGGTATTTCAGTATATCAGTAAATACTCTACTCTTACCCATGAACTATAATTTCTTCGATTTGTCTATGTGTAGTTATTATCCAGTTGCAACAAAATAAAGGGCCTAGATGTAAACTGTGGTGATGATGTTGGAACAGAAGTATGCGGGTATCACCAAAAAGTCCGAGCGCTGTATATTGGGAATGTTGATACTTCTAGTGGTATTTGTATCTGTGTCGTTGGAAGGGATTCGGATCAATAATGGTGTTGGGAGAAGGCTAGAATATGGTGAGTCAGGAGTTGTTGATATAGTACAAAGAGATTATGGGAATATCACACAGACAAATTCGTTTGTGATGGGTGATGCCATAGGCATAGAAAAAAGGGTGGTGTCTTCTCCTAGGAATGGATATCAAAAAGGTCTGTATGTGAATATTAAGACCAGATTTGAATATGTACCCCAGCAAGTAATATTTTTGTATGGAAATTTGGTGTATGGGGATCTGGTAAGTTTACATAGGGGTGATGGCAAGAGTATTGTTATATATGCCGATACTACAACAAACGAAAAACGTATCGAAATGATTTTTGTCTTTCCACACCAGATAGATGGAATAGTATTCCTCCGAGCAGATGCATCAAAAAATATTTCTGGGAAAATCTATGTCTATGATTATAACTTAGGCGGGTTCGTTGAGAAGCTGTCTTGGACATCAATAAGAGTGATCAACGTTAGCATAGATGCTAGATATACAGATAGAGTAAAACTTCTCGCTACAGGCGCGCTAGAGGAAGACTATAATTTATCAATCTATTATCTAGTTGAACTAGAACCAGATATTGACATTGATATACCATATCGATATGTATCGGAACACGAGTTAGAGTACATATTATCCATAAACTCGGCGCCTGCATATACAAAGATTTATATGGTTAATCTATCTGAATTCTGGTGGATAAAAAGGATTGATCCTTGGAATACAGTATGGAATTTTACTGAGCAGAGCATTACTATACCCAATACAAATAACGTTTCTATAGTATTTGGGGGTTATGATTACTGGCTGAGAATGAACCCCATAAATGTGAGTCTTAAGTTTCGGTGTGCTGATAGATATATAACGGCAGATGACATAAGGGTTATATATAAAGTATGGCGGATAAATTACACGATAAGTAATACAAACTATACGTTCCAACATGCAGTACTTGTTGAGAATCCTAATACGTATGATTTATACAATGTGTCTATTCGTATCGAGATAAACGATTCATGGTTTAATATGCTCGCTTTAGCTTGGAACATTATGGGGGTAAAATTCTTGGAAAATGAAAGTGGGAACCTAACCGAGGTACCAGCATACCTAGATTTTTGGGATGGGAGGATAGCGCAGTTTTACATAAAGATGGATAAGATACTGTCTAGGGAAAGAAAGGTATTGATAATACTTTATGGTGGAAGTGAGAATATCAGTTCATCCTTCGATCCTAGGGCAAAAGTTATGGGACCTATATCTTCTATCTCTGACTTAGCTGATGGCCGTAACTGGATCGAATATGCTGACAATGTAGAATATATATTGCTTGCAAACAATACTGTTGATATAACGATGGAGGAGTACAATGGTAATCCAATGTTATGGTTCAAGCATATAGTAAGTGGTGTATATGAAACAAGAATGAGGTTTACTGTTCGTAGTTCGTCATCAATAATACTAAATGATTTTCGCTGGGGAATGGCTTTAGTATCAAAAGATTATTCTACGCGTTATCAAATAATTGTGGAAAATGACACCCAGTTAAACCTTTTTTGCTTCATTATTAGAGCATCAGATTCGTCTGAATATATTAGGCAGAAATATTTTGAACCACCTTCTGCCCCTCCTTACTACTTTGAGGTGGATATAAAGATTAACGAGATTGCTGGATTTATCGAGATTTATGCCGAATTCTTGAATGTCAGCCTGAAACTGGAGACATGTTATGCAAATTTCGAGGATATCTTAGATATATCTAAGATTGGTTGGAGAATAGAATATTTCGCGTATGGGATAACAAAGCTATCCGTAGACATATATAATTGGTCACAAAGAATTGGTATGGGGTGTAGGATTGTTGACTGGGGTGACGAAAAATTTCGGGCAAATATTACCGAGACATACGTGTCTGGGAGCGACTGGTGGGAATTATCTGAAGAAACTATTATTATCCCTGAATCATCTAAAATCCTATTTGTAATAACTGATGTGCTCGGAAATACTATATCTAGTGGCACTATAGAAAGGTCAAATATATCATACGAACCACTGATAGGTCCAGTAATCTATTTGAATGTAAGTGCGTCAATACTGGTTCTAAAAAATAGTGCGTCTCGAAAATCTTGTCTCGAAATATGGCATCAAGAAAACGCATTACAGTTGGAGATATATCCCTATAGTAGAAGGGAGATTGTTCTGGCACATACATACTTCTATATATGGGGACAATATGATTCGGACAGTCATCTTTGGAAAATACTGATTTATCTTTCTGGAGGAACAGTGGTTCTTGATGTTGGATCTATATGGAGTCTTATTGAAAGTGTCGACAGCTTCGACGGTGGAGAAGTAATATTTGTAAGTGTACCTCTATATACATCCCAAGGGGCGTCGGCAGAAGGTATGTATAGCTTTGTTGTAAGGTATGGATATATACTCGAATATATTACAACCACATTAAACTCCATGCTTACAAATCTCTCAGGATTATGGGATACATATGTGGGCGAGCTGATGGATGATGACTTAGATATACCGCATATGTTAGAAGTCCTAAACATAACGTTGGATGGAAAACCGAGGGTAGTTCAAATACAATCTGATGGGAATAAAACAAAAGTTATTGTTGGATTAGAGAGCGGAGTTGTGGAGGAATACATAATACCGGATGGAATATTAGAGATTTTCAAAGTCTTGCTGAATGAGAACGTATCCTCTATGGTTTTTTTGGATAAACACGCAAAAAATCTAATTAGAACCACAGACATAATAGATATATGTGTAAACGCCTCCGACCAGAGTATACACATGAGAGCGTTTTTTGGCTCTGAAATATTAAGTTTATATATAGATATAGCGAAGTCTATGATAGAAATATTCGCGGAGTCTGCGAGTCCCCTTATAGGATTTATAAGTAA
The DNA here is from genome assembly GCA_964628995.1 of uncultured Nitrososphaerota archaeon. GTDB lineage: Archaea > Asgardarchaeota > Njordarchaeia > Njordarchaeales > Panguiarchaeaceae > Panguiarchaeum. The sequence continues at coordinate 11,017 of CAZVPA010000074.1, forward strand.
TGTCATACAAAGTCCATTGTTATTCTTGCTTTTCGCAAATAGGAGGGTCTCTCGTTATCTTCCCAGGGTGGAAGGTGCATCAACACATTTAACGATCTATATGCTATACAAATATATATACATATATATGTCTAGTACAAATGCTTACCAAGTTGATTGTTTGTATGATCTAGCTAACTATAGATGTGTTATTGTTGATGAGATCTCTGGGACACGTGTTGATGTTGACCTTAAAAGAAAATTTGTAAGCTATGGAAACAATATCTTCGATGTTAACGATACCTATTGTAGTATACTAGTGGATACCATAAGAGGAGGGCTAAAACTAATTATTGCTTCCACCAGATTCATGGTACCATTTAAGGCGTGGATCGAGAAGAACATCGTTTATAGACAAGTAATAATACGGAATTATTACACTAATGAAACCATAAGTGGTTATTATACTTTCCTTAACTTGTACATAAATGGTTCTTCTGAGGCATCTGGTGAGGAAATCATTACACTTTCTGGTACAGTTAATGTGTCGGTAATTAGTATGTGGGGCGACAAACTTTATGAGAATTGGACCGCCAATGAAACAATAATAGTGTACATTCGAGTGTCTGTTCTTCTCATAGTCAATGAGCTGAATACTTCAATATGCGTATTAATACTATCCTCAAATGGCGAAAACATAACAGTGGATGTGGGTCCCGATAGTATATATAGTGTGTTGCTATCTTTAAACACAAGCTATAATATACGGATATTTGTAGAAGACAAAGAGATACTTAATAGGACGCTATCCCTAGACGAAAAAGGCTCAGAGCAACCATTGTATGCGATAATAGTTAGTGATGAGCTCCTCGATGAAAATAATGCTAGAAGTACCAGCGGACACGAGAAAGGGACCAATAATACAAGCCCGAATTTCGATCCTGGAGGCGTTATAAAGAGATATTATTGGATACCCCTAATAGTTGTGGGTATAATCCTGGTACTAAAAATCGTCAGAAAGCTTAGGAGAAGGAAAATCATTGAGATAGAGGAAATAATAAGGAATATTGC
>CAZVPA010000075.1:0-8550 GCA_964628995.1 uncultured Nitrososphaerota archaeon
ATACCACCCAATAAATGGGACAGGATCATTTGGGTTAAGTGGATCAGTACCATGGGAGACTTCATATCCATCATCATAACCATCACCATCACTGTCAGGATTGTTTGGGGCTGTGCCTCGTCTATATTCCTCGGTGTTAGTAAGGCCATCACCATCGTCATCTAATGTGGCATCTGTTGGATCCAGTGGATCTAGGTTATTCATGTATTCCCAGCCGTCTGGCATACCATCGCTGTCCGTATCAACATCATCGATATTTGTTCCAAGTATATTTTCTATAGAATCGGGAATCATGTCGCCGTCATGGTCACTATCATGAATGTTGTTTGTGTTTCTCTGGTTTTCATACCCATACACCAATCTGGACTCCTCAATTTCTAGACACAGAATACTGGTTCCGTTGTCGCGGGCATATAAATCGACTAGTTCAACTCTGCCATCGAGATCTATATCATTAACAATAATGATGCCGTGAAGCGGATAGTTGAGACTATAGGTCGCTCCCTCTTCAGGGTCTACGATGTGGCAGTACCAAGCAATCTTGTACCAATAATCCATTCTAAACCAATAGCCCAGCAGGGTGAGTTCCATAACATCGTAGATAAGAATCTCATAGCAATTATCTCCGTCAAAATCAGCTATAAATAGCCTATGATATGCTGGTTGCCTGATAACATCCCCATGCATTCTACTGGCGATTTTTACAGATTTTAACCTCACACCATCCCCAGCTCTGTAAACATCACAGTAGATAAACTTCCTATCATTAACTGCTACTATGTCGAGTACCCCATCACGGTCGAAATCACCAACACTGATTGTGTAGAAGAACCATACGTCCCCAGTGGGTTCTTTGTGCCATAGTATTTTTCCCGCTCCAGAGATACAGTAGATACCATTAACACTACTAGCGATAATCTCTGGAACTCCGTCCCCATTGCAGTCTGCTAATATTGGTTGAAATGCTATCCCCCCAATATCTAGCTTCCAGAGGGTCTCTCCTGAATAGGAGTCCACAAGTATTATTGTTTCGTTCGACATGGATATAATTTCAAGGTAACCATCACCATTAACATCTCCAACAGTCACTGAGTGCTGTGCTAGGTATGTATCATTCTGGACCATTTCGTCGGTGAGATTTTGAAGCCAGATCAATGTACCATTATTATCTAGACACATAAGTCTTGAGTATGTATCCTGTATCAGTATTTCCATCAAATCATCCCCATCGACGTCTGCTAGGGTTGGTATTGTGATTGGTGTATAGGCTATGCTTATGTTGCTTATCCATATAATACTCATGTCTGATGATTCCATAGCAACAACAAGCCCCGCCGGCTTCTCGTAGGCAAACCACTCATCGGGTTTCGTTGGCCCCTCCAAGGCCACCGTAACTATTTCTACCCCTCCATCACCATCAATATCCCCCACTGCTGAGCCATAATACATTATGTTTTCCAAATCTAATGGGTTTTTATGCATCAGGATTTTGCCATCCGAGGGGTCTATTATTCCCATAAACCCTCTACCAACAGCCAGTAGTAATGGTCTGTCATCAATAAGTATGCTCTTTATGGAATATACTGTATGGTTTGGAAAATCTATCTCCCAAGAATACTTGAGCATGATAGATGGTGCCTTTTCCTTCCTCATAGAATACCATATCGCGGGAAAGGTAATAACAAACAGGAATATCACTATAAAAATGAGGGCTAGAGGGCTTCTCTTCTCCTTGGTATTCATAAAACTACCCTCAAATAAGCCAGCCGATGTGTGCGGCCCTCGAGAGGCCAGCAATTAACCAGCACAGGATTGTGGGCATATCGGTAGTACATATCATCAAGATAAAATACAATTGTATGATTTAAAGGAAATGAAAAAACTATAAATGGGGAATATTATGTATTCACAAACATTCATGATGAACTTATTAGGTAATTGGAATTGTCGTGGGAGTCTTGAGGATTTAGATGAGTTGTATGGTATTATACTGCTAATGTTCCTAGACATTGTTAGAGCTACTCTTCCTATGCGTAGTGTTTTCAGCAAGATAGTATGGATGAAAATAAGCCAATAAAAATTCTAGTCCTTGGTTTTGAGTTTTCTTAGATAATTCATTACGATGTTCTTCTCTATCCTAAAGCCGAAGTCCTCAAGAGCATCTATGGACTTTCTGAATTCCTCAGAACTTATCAGTCCCCTCTTTAGAGCCTCCCAGAGAATACCCAAAGTGCCCTTGACCTTAACACCCAATTGCTCGGCCTTTCTTCTTGCAAGTTTCTCATCAATGCATACATAATCTGCAGACAATTCGATACCAAGCACAATCGCCTCAGCTTCACCTCGACCCAACGGACCTATGAGAGACTCCACGAGCAATGTATTCTTGGGTTTCATCACCTTAATTCTGCCAGACCTCACCGCATTCTCAAGCTCATGGCTTCCAACGCAACTTTTCCCCTTAATGCATACTTCATGATAAACCGCAGTTGGCACATAGATCTCATCAAATATTCTCCAGAGAATATATATCTTATCTATGGCGCTCAGTGAGATTATCACGCTCGAGTTACAGACAACAATCATGTGCCCAGTTCCTCCTTGATTTCCTCCTCATCATACTCAAAGGGCTTTATCCCCCTCTTCCTGAGCTCATAGATAAAATCTTGGATCGGGATCCCAGCGATCTCGGCGGCAAGCCCAACACTCACCAAGCCCCTCCAGAAGAGTTCTATCGCGAACGCTAGTCTAACATCCCTCTCCAGATCCCCAAAGTAGTTTGCTGGAATCCTAACTACAACAGTTTTCTTCTCCAAAGCAACACCACCGAGACCATCACTAATAAAGTATTAATAGTAACATTTATAAATTTTGCTCACTAATGATTGTACTTGGATCACATAAAAGCTTGAATATCTGACCCAGTGTGGGGGCAGTACCATGGTTTCTGGGGGCTTATTGTTGTTTTTATGGTGGGTGGGATAAGTGCAGGATGGCTGTGTTTGGCTTGGTTGTTGGTGGTTTGGGCTTTGTGATGATTTTGTCACCATAGTATTTGTTCGATGTTGGTGGGTATTATTAGGAATATCATGATTATGAGTGCAAGATATAGGAATATTAGGAGTATTTGTGCTGCGTCTCCATATTTTTTGGCTATTTTGTCTATCAAGTATTCGAGGAATATGACGCCGTCGACTCTGATGTATCCGTGATATGGTATTATGTTTGCTATGAATACTATTAGTACTAGTGCTAGTAGTATCCCTGTGTAGATGTTTTTTAGGGTGAAGTAGAGGAGTCCTGCCAGTCCCAACATTATGGCGTTAGCTATTATCCCTCCGGAAACAACCACAAGTTTTTTGTATGGGTCATCCACCTTTTTGAGTTCTGGATATACGAAGAATGCTAGGGGGAACCCCATAATTATTATTGCCCCCACACTTTCCACCCTGACGCCGGACCTCATCGCGAATTTGTAGTGCATCCATTCGTGGAATGGGCCGATGAGTAGGGCTACGCCCCACGTAATCCCATAGAGGATTAGGAGGAAGTGGAGGTCGACAACCTCTGGTACTAGTGTTGCTATGTATCCCTTGATCTCCATGGTTATTGTTAGGTATGGGGAGAACAGCAGTATTATGTAGCATAGGACTATGAGTAGGAATGATAGGTATATGAAGACTCTTGGTACTGTGTCCTCTCTGGGTTCCTTGTGTATGATCTTTATCGATATGTATATGCCGATGATGAAGGAATATATGCCCCTTCTCCTGAGGGGCTTTATGAGTAGAAGTATTATGTGTGCGATTATCATCAGTTTGAAGAACAGGATTACTGATGGGTCAACATTCACCCTCAACACCCCTACCGATACTCCTATATAGTATGTCTAGGATAAACAGGATGAATAGTACGATCCCTATGTCGATGATGAGTATGAGGATTATGTCCGCCAATATTGAGTATCCCCTATCGATTATGTTCTCGCTCTCCATGTCGACTAGGAGGCCTTTCCCATGCTTACATTTGTTCCATGAGATTAGAATGTTCCTTGATTTCTCCACATATATACAGTAGCGTTCCTCATCACTAAAACCAGATATGTTGATGGTATTTCCAGAGATCATAATGAATGCTGATTCGTGGATGAATATGCCTATATTTTCTGCTGTTATTAGGTTATTCAGTATCCTAACCAGCGTTGATGACCATATACTCATGCCGACATAGTCTGATTTGACGATATTTGAGGAGATCTTGACATGGGTGGATATGCTTATGTGGATCCCTGGGCTATCACCATGGATCCTGTTTTTTGCTATGGTCGTATTGTATATGCCCTCAAGTTCGAGGGATGACTCATATCTCCCGCTGAATATGTTATCAAGTACCAAAATGTTGGTGCCCGAGGATATTTTGAGATCCTTGCGGACCGTATTGTTCTTGAGTACTAGATCCTCAACAAACCAGAAGTAAGTATATCCTGAGAAGTTATTGCTGAGGAACCTACCATTTGCTAGGCATAATACATATAGATATCCGTCGATATAATTATTGGCAAGGGAGACATTGCCTGTTTTCTGTATCGAGATTACTGAGTATGAATATCTACTGGATATACTGTTACCATCAATAACGATATTCTTGGAGCCAATTATCCTTATAGCTACCTCATGCTCGGGTACCCTCGCCGAAAAAACATTGTTTGCGAGTACTACATCATCACAGTTCTGTACCCTGAGGGATATATTTATCCTTTGGATGGCACTGTTATCCCGTATTGTGATGTCTCTCGAATCATAGACCTTGAGTTCTAGGTCTTGGTTACTGATTGTACTCCGTACAATACTCACGTTCTCAGAGTCCGATATGTATATGGTGGATGCCCCATCCTCAATCCTTATGTCACCTATTGACACATCGGATGAATCCTCAATCCTTATCTGGGTGGAGGACATATATAGGTTTGTTATTGTTATTCCATCCGAATCCATTATCCTGATATATACTGGCGAACCACCACTAACTGTTAGATTGCTACTATTCGATATGAGAATTTCTGAGTATTCAGAGGAATCTATAGGTAGATCTGATACACCAAAAAATATTCCCAACTCCCCATCGTTTATTGTGTTATTCCCGAATAGTCCGTTCCTCATATCATGGAGTATGAGAGGACTTGTGAGTGTATTGTTGAGTATTGTTATGCCCGAGACATTAGTAAGGACTAGGGAGTTGGGCTCCCCATCAAGCATGTTTCCGATGACCTCCACTCTATGGGAATCACATATTTCTATACCAGACACCGATATGACCGTGTTATTCCTGATCCTTATATCGTCCGACAAATCTATATGGATCCATGATATGTTAGAGAATGTATTGTTGAGCATATATATGTCTCCTGATTCGATAATCTCAAGGTATACTGATGCACCCATGGGCTCTAGGGAGCTGGATAGTATTTCCACATGGATACACCCAAGTATTGTTATTGGTGTCTTTATGAGGACATGTTTTCCTACTATGACGCTTGTGGAGGCAATAATATATGTATGTCCCAGCTGTATGGTGGTACTTTCTATGGTAATATTAGTGGAGTTGAAAACTATTAGTTGTGAGATATCGGAGTTCTGTATCGAGATACCACCACAGGATATGACTAGTAGGGCCCCAGAGAAACCCTCAATATTCATGGATGTCATGTTCTGGATAATAGCCAGCTCCCCACCATTGGCAGTGTTCTCAATGAACCTTATGGCTGATATGTTGAGGGTTGGTTCAATAAAGATCTCACCCAAGAGCTCGTTCCTATATATGGTTATCAATGAGGATTTATCCTCCAGTCCTATGTACCTACTAATCATGTTATCTGCCAAAACAACGCTCCGTGATGATTTAATACTTACATACCCAACTCTACTATTATTCACGCAGACGTCTGCCGAATCGACTATGTATAGGTAATCTATATCCCCACCATTCAATATACTGGTATGGGAGGTTCTATTCAGCGTTATTGAGGAGGACCTAATGGCCGACCTGACCAATAACCCGGAAACATTGAATACATGTAGATCAACCATGTAGGAGTCTAGGATACTTATATTCCCTGAGCTGTGGAGTGCCAGACTTGATATGTTTGACAGGGACACACTAACATTCATAGACCACAATATTCTTAGGGACACAACCTTGGCATTAATGATCCCTATATTACTTGAGAATGCCAAAATAATGTGGCTTGAATCCAGATCCTCAATCATCAACCCATCTTGGTGCTTTATCAGCACTAATTCCTTCCCATCGATACTGACATTAGACACATATAATGTATCTATCGTTGTTCTGTCATCATCAATAATTAGGCCGTGGCTTATACGATCATCGGCCAACACCACTCCATATGAGTCTCCTATGTGGATTGTCCTTATTCTTGAGCCAGATATCACTATGTTGCTGGAATGTAGGAGGTCTATATACCCATAGATCTTTGCGTCTGAAAAAATAATGTTTCTCGAGGATACAATACCCATATAGTCAAGCCACAGGGAGGAACCATATATCCAACATCCCGGGGAGTCCTCAATATGTATGTCCGATAGATCCAGTATTGAGTATGATATATTTGCGCTTCCCCCAAGGAGCAGAATTCTTGGTTCCCCCTTCCAAGACCCATATAGGCCTGTGTTGTATATCCCTAGGTGGCTCCCCTCATAGACGAGGATCGAGCAGTTAGGCCCAACACCTACCATGTATGACTGGTTGAGATATAGTGTGGCATCATCACATAGATGGATTGATACACGTTCCCCCACGAGATATATCCAGCACCTATAGAGATGAAGTTCAGCACCAACAACCGTAAGGTTTTCATCCAAAACAACAACAGAATCCACAATCATGAGGTCTGAGGAGATCTCACCACCAGGGTAGACAGTCCTCTCCTCAGGCTCACCAAATATCCTCTCTGGGAACCCAGTCATGAAAAACAGGACCCAGAAAATAGCCACAACCAATATAGCTACAAACCAACCGCTAAATACACTACTCCTGGTCACCATCCCGACTACCACCAACCCCATGGTAATATTGGGAGGAATCGACATAAGGCAAAACATCGACACTAACCCCGTATCTCTGCGAGGTTCTCCTCATTGCTGTTTTTTAGTTCTCTAATGAGCGCCGAGAGAGAAGTATAGCCATTATCCCTCGCATAGTTTCTTCTCTCCTTCTCTATTAGGTAGAACCTCATGTCGTCAAACTTATGGAAGACCGCCGCAAGGATGGGTACAAGCCTGAATCTCTCCGCAAATTCTATGACTTTCTCAAGTTCATTCTGCGGCAGGTATATGGAGCCCCCACCCGTTCCCTTAACCTGAATACCAAACCCAAAATATTCGCCAAACCTCTCATCAACCCTAATATCGAATGGGCCCCAACTGGCATAGTATATGCTTACATGCCTCAGTTTTTCCCTATATATCAAGTGTTTAAGCACTAGATACTCCGATGTGTAACGGGGTACAAACCCACGCGTGAACTCCCCAGTCATGTACCTCCCGATGAAGCATCTAAATAAGTCATCATAGAACGCTATGGAGCCGTCATTACTTACATAGATTATGCCCTCCCTCTCAAGCATCAATACTACATTAAGATCATCCCCGCCGAAAAACCTTAGATGGTTTGCTCCAGATAGTATCTGGCTAATTATGTTGGCACATGATGGTTCCCTATTGAAGAGTTCTATTGTCTTGTCCCTAAACATCGGGAATAGAAATCTTTCTAATTCCCCCCTAGCACGTTCAAGACCAATATTATCCAGCCTACCAGACTCCCACAACAGTTTGCAGAATAGCTGGATATAAAATGGATGGCAGTGTGTTGCCATCGCGATATATTCCGCATAATCATCCATGATCTTTGCGCCCAATCCCTCAAAGAGACTCTTTATCATCCCGACAGCATCAGCCTTGTTGAAGGGCCTTAGCCTAACCTCTAAGAAGCGGCCATTCCACAGGTTGATAGCATCCCTCAGAGCACCTATCAACGATCCAGCAACAATCAGACCAATTCTGCTCTCCGGCTTCTCGCATACCGCTCTCAGAAACCTAAATATCCGCCTATTACTCCAATTCTGGAAATACCCAGCATCACGAACAACATTTGGGAACTCCTGGAACTCATCCAACAGCAATATAAGCCACATATTATAGCGGGAGAGAACATTGTTAAGCTCAACAAAGAATTCCCTCACAAGCCCCTTCCTCAGTAGCCCCCTGAGGGAGAAAAACTCCCCTCTAAGCTCATCACTAACCCTCCCATTAGACAAACCATCAATAATACTCATGAAGGGATCGCTGACCTCATCCATATTTATGTAGACCCCCAACACTCTCTCGTAATCCCCTATTATGTCGAGATACTTGAGGAGAAGAGAAGACTTACCAAGCTTAAAGGGAGCCACAACAGCGATGAGAACATCAAAATGACCAGAATCCAATGAACGCCTCAACAAGTCCAACTCCACAGTCCTATCAAAGAACC
>CAZVPA010000075.1:8560-12066 GCA_964628995.1 uncultured Nitrososphaerota archaeon
AGAACCTATCTGGAGGCACAGGCCCCTTAACAATAAAGTAATGCTTGGAGGATCCAGCAATCATCAGAACCACCAGCAATCCCGACACTCCCCAAAAACTAAGAAGAAAAATACATTAGATAAAGTTTTATCTGAATTATAGGTTCTGAGGTAAGAACGGTATGGTATGGTCTATGCGATATGTGGTGTTATGTCTTTTTGTGTTGGGGGAATATTGTTAATGTTTCTGTCAAATATGGTTTCGTATTCCTAGAGTGCTCTCTATGACTATGAATAGGCTTGGAAGAATTCTTCTAGGGTCAGTACTTTCACTCCTCTTTTCTTCGCGTAGTTTTTGATGCTTTTCTTGAGGAGGTGTGTATCCTCGGTTATGAGGTTTGTTTTTCTCTTCAATGCTGTGGCCAATATGAGGGCATCTGATGCATATAGGTTTAGGCTATATATGAGACTCATTGCCGATCTCCTTACCTCCTCAACACTAACAACATCTACAAACCCTAGAGTCTCTAGATCATTGAGAAAATCTATTGTCTCCTCTACCTTAGTCCCGGGGTACCCAGCTTTTGTCATAGCTCTGATTACCTCAAGAAAGACATATTCATTTACCACTAGAGTTATTCTCCTAGATAAGACATCATCCTTAAGCCTCAGTGCTAATTTTTCCTTCTCCTCCCCTTTCTTGAACCACTTCACCATGACTGAGGCATCGATAGATATCAAATTTCTTCATCCTCATGGATTCTGATAACGATCTCTGTTAGGCTTGGGTAGTTCTCCGTCCCCTCCCTTATTTTTTTTAATCGCTTCTCCATCAGTCCCCTATAATACTTGTCAATCAGCATTCTAAGTGCCTCTTTGAACGCCTCCGTCCTAGACTTAAACAGCCCTATCTTCACTAGGAAATCCACTTTCTCAATAATGCTTTCCTCAAGTCTTAGATTTATCTGTCTCTCAACCACAATCTTCACCAACAATTATTTACAATTAATTATAGATAATTCATCATATAAAAAGTGAGCTATACAATAGTGGAATGCACAATATCTTCCCCATTAACTTGCTTAATTCGTACCTTAGCAAATATTCTGATCATCGTGGAAGTATAAGGTCTTGACCATAATGAAGCATTTTACTCAGAAGTTTGGGTGCATAGTTTTATTCCTAAGTGCTAACCTAGGCATACTTGATTGATTGAGCATTGGGGTCTGATTCCTGGATTAAAGTTTTGTATAGCTAGAGAGTATAGTGTGAGGGCTTTGTATGTCTTATAGGGGGAGGACAAATTCTATGTGTTGTTTAGTTCTTTAGTAATTCGCTTACGCTCTTGCCTCCTCTTAGGTTGATCGACCCTGAACAAATATGCTACCAATGATATCCGAGAATACCTCCCCCGGACTCCAAACACACCGACTAACCCAGAAAGTGGCGACTCCACAATACTCATCAAGACAAGACTTAGAGACACCTCTCCTCACCAACAGAAACCCCTTAAGGCGCTGATAAGCATACTCGGCACCATTAATGTGCACATTCCCCCTCACATACTCCCAACAGAATGATTAACAACCTCATACCCATAACTCCTAGACCTACCAAGCCAACCATAGATATCATAGGAATCTGTATAGACCAAGTTTCCAACCCCTACATGCCTCCTAATAACAATCTTTGAGGTGTTCTTCGTTGCCTCTCTGTGTGCCCTATAAACAATACTACCCGTTACCCGGCCATAAATCGTGAATATGGGGGTCTGTCCGTGGAGTATATACCACGGTCGCGACCTTTTCTACCGCGTTTTCTAGGCTTCTCTACATTCCTCTTACCTTTACGGCCGGCATTCTTGTAGGCCTCGTCCACTTCTACTGGTTCGTCGAGCCGTATCATATCCTTGAAAAAATTTTGCCTGTCTGTTTATTATCTTGATCCACCTCTGGACGGCTTTCTTGCTTATGCCCAGTTCTCTCCTTATTGCCTCTCCGGTCAGCCCTAGTTTTAGGTATAGGTATGCTATTAGTGCTACTGTTCTTAGGGAGAGGTGTGTTCTTGCTAGGGTATTCCCGTGGAGTCGTAGTGTGGGCATTTTACTTGGTCGCCCCATCGGGCTTTTCTTATTATTTCTGCTATTTTTTTGTTGGTTAGGTCTGGTGCTGGTGTGATTACTCGCCGCATACTGTCTCGTTTTTCTGTTTGACTCTGTAATACAATGAATATTTGTGCCTTAAAAATCTATCAACTGAAAAGGAGGCAAGAGTGAAAGGATATACCAACAAGTGTGAAGAGTACGTCTTTCTTACTCATGTTAACTCCCTAATAACTCCCTGATTCTACAAATTAAAGCCACCAGTCTTGATAATCGATACTTCTCTTTACTAACCCTCGGATAGCACTTAACACTTCTAGTACTCTTATCCCAGTATGCATGATCCTTAATAAGTATTCCCTGTTTTTTCTTATTTTTGAGGAGTAAAAGATATATCCCTTTCGTTTCAGCTTGCTTTATCAAGTCTAGTGGGCTTCTAATAAATTTTGCTTACCATCCTTCGCTTTAAGCAGTGTCTTGATAGCACTCTTAAGGTGGTCTATATTCTGCTCCGAGCGGCTTAACCCTCTTGTGGAGCGATAAATGTTAAATTTTGACGCTTTGACTTCAAATTTCTCCCATAGAATTATCAAGCTTTGATGTCTCAAGATGAGTGACCGCTTGATGCATTCTATGCGTTTTGGTGTTGTCTCTGACGAGCTCTTTCACTAATGATCTTACTAAGTTTTGACAGGAATTTTTTAGATACCTTTCCCTTCCTCCTCCTAAATAATCTCTTTAGGAATGAGAGCCTGCTCCCCCCAATTTTTATCTTTATCTTAATTACATAATATATTTCCTCTTCTTTACGTAGTTTCCTCCACTTATTGGTTTTAAAGTCGTATTCATAAGCTTCTATAACCTTATCTATGCACCACCCTCCCCGCCCATATGGAAGTTCTACTCTCATGACTGTAGCTTTCGCTATCTTCAATTTCTTCCCACAAATAACACCCACATATATTCCATGAATCCCTGACATTACTAAGTCAGCTTGACTAAGCACATCTTGGTCATCATAATGTCGATGAATCAGCGCGAACACATTCTCGAATGAAAAGTCCTTTGGTGGGCATATTTTACTACCATCTCCCCACTCAAAAATCTCAAAACTACCGTCATTGTATATTATGAGAACATGCCTCTCCGGTTCAAGCATCTCGATTTCCTTCCTATATTTTATGATGTCCTTAACTTTCATAGCAACCACCCAGTAATATCCTAGCCAACATGTTGAGCATCAGTAGGGTATGCCTTATCTCGAGATGACTTTGCTGAATTATAACGTTCTTGATTAAAGTTACATGTTCCAGCAAGACTCTAGGCATTGAGACCCCCACTTTTCAAGAGCTCAGTGATTTATGCTATATTCTAATTAAAAGGTTTTGAGAAACGTTTTTCCCATTTGAAGTCCATATTTGAAAAA
>CAZVPA010000076.1:0-12058 GCA_964628995.1 uncultured Nitrososphaerota archaeon
CTCGAAACATACTATTACAGTGGTAAGCTACCAACAATATGGCATAATAGGATGTCCTCACTACAAGACGCAATAAGGATGGCGTTTGGGATAAAAGCAAAAAGCGGAGATCTCAGTGAGACAATCGAACTAGCAAAAAGATATCTACAAGAATCCGGGGAAGACATACTCGACCTTATGCTTACAACTTGGGAAAACGCATGGAATTTCATCACAAAAAAGGAGGTTTTCGGGTTCTATAAGGCTCTCGCAGATGCCGACTATTATTATAAAGTCTGCTCTAGGAAGGGAAATTGGCGTGTAGCATATCTAAACGCGACAAACCTGCTAAGCTATGCCATGGCTAAATATGGGGAACCAAGCAATATTTGGAAGCTGAGGAGGATTAGAGTAAACATACCCAAATTAGGGACAATGTTCCAGAAGCTCTATAATATCCTCAATGGCGTTGGACCAATAGGTAGGCTTATTGTGAGGCTGGCCAGATACATGCATGTATCAAGGAGAGAGACATTACAGACAATACCCCTAATAGTACATCTGGCACTCCATAAGCCAGAGAAAATAGGCTACCTATTTGCGAGAATTGGGTGCGATGAAGAATCCATTGAAACATTCGTGGATCAATATATAAAGGACAAGAAAATAAAGAATGGTATCATGAAGGGATACAAAGAGGGACTTAAAAGTATATCGATTAAGGCTCTGAGAGCCGAGGAAATGCCAGGTTGGATGGTCGCGGCGGAAGAAGAAAAAGAAAGGGAGAAAGAAAGGGAGGAAAAAGCAGAAAAAGAAAAACCACGGATCGGAACTCTAGACCTCTTCCTTAAAAAGTCAAGTTAATTATACGTTCTCTGTGTTGGGGGGTAAACATGGATGTGAAATATATTGAAAAATGGACAGAATCTCCGGTGGTTGGAAGGAGAAGGAAAGCTATTAGGCTGCTCACCCAGCTTACTATCCATGGTAAATACGATCTTGATAAGACACTAAACATTGTGAGAAATGCTATTAATGATGACGCATGGCAGGTACGCGCAGTCGCTGTGTCCAGTTTTACACAACTGGCATTATTCAACTCAAAGGTTCTCGATGATGCGACCAAAGTACTTCTCGAAAAAATTAGAGATGATAAAGAACACGCGAACGTTCGAGGAAATGCCTTAAGGGGAATGGCAAGACTCATCGAGAAATATGGTATCGACATACCAAAAGACACTTATGATTTATGTCTTTCGCTTCTTGATGCGCCAAATAATGATATAAAACATGGAAGCATAAGCATTCTTGTCAGCATAGCCCTAAGAATGCGTGAAAAGCTCGATGAAATCCTAGACAAAATGAGGGATACTATTAAGGATCTACCTCCACTACTCAAGCGCGAATCTCTGGTTTTCATGCGCAGATTATATATGAAATATCCCCAAGAAACCTCCGAAGTATTCACTAAGATATCGATGGATCTTGTGGGAGACGAAAACTATATGGCTAGGAGTGAGGCTCTTAGAAATTTGGCATACTTGGTCAAAAATGACCATATCGCTATCACCGACGAATTACTTACTATGTTAAGAAAGAGACTGCGAGATACAAAAAATGCTGTAAAGATGGCGGCGATGGATGTGATTGATGCTATATTGGAGAAAAACTCTGGCCTAGCCGATAAGTATCTCGACATAATAACGAATGAAATACTCCTCAAATCCAAAAGTAGAAGACTCAAGATAAGGACATTGGAGTGTATATTAAGACACATCAATAACATACCACGAGACATAGTAAACAAACATAACCTACCCCGCGTGTTAGATATACTTGAGTATAATACGATACCAAAGAACCAGGAGCTACAAAAAATAAAAATCCTAGCACGGACTATTCTTGAGGAGAAACTCGGCTATACATACGAAATGAGGAAAAGACTACGAGAAACCTCATGATTGCTCGATTCTTATGACCTTTTTCCCTCTCTCCTGGGGAACGATTCTTATCTTTGCCCCAACGAATCTCTTGTATAATTCCTTTCCTTCGAATAACCAATCGAGAAAAACTGCGAGTGCTGCAACCTCCGAGTGTGGCTGATTGGATATCGCTACATTATAATCCGCGATCCTATATACCTCAAAGGGAACTTTCTCGGCACCAACAACAATAAGGATATCATACCCCTCTCTCCATTTTTCTCGGATCTCACTAATGATGTTAGGGATGTTTACTCCATACATGGTTAGATGCACTATTATTGCACTATCCCTCTCCTTCCACGTCTTCAATACCTTCCTCCAATTACTTTCATAGGTACAAAAGAAGGGGCCGCCCCAACGCTGGACAACATCATTTATGGACTCTATTATGGTGTCATCAGATTCCCCTGAAATTATACAGCCATCGGCACCAAAGGCCCTAGCAACAAGACAGACATGTGTTGTTATTCTTTTGTCCCTATACCTCCTATGCCCAAGTCTAAGAACAACAATCTTCCCCAATATGGACAACCCAACATAACATAAACTTTAAATGCACACATATGTAGTAGATAAATATTAGGCCCGGCAGAGAGAGCCGCCATGAGCCTAAGCTGGAAGAGCGAGCGATGATTGGCTGGTGTTAGTCCGCCGGGCTGAACATTTATTGTTCTATCAATCACAATGCCTGGGTTATGGGTCTTGTTGGAGAATTCTTGTATATAAGCCGCATATTAAGGAGCGTATAGAGAATACTAAGGGATAAAGAATACCGCATATTCACGGGGTGTGTCCCATGCCGAAGCTTTTTGATATTGGAAGATGTTGTGTTATTTTGAGGGGTCGACGAGCAGGAAAAAAAGCCATTGTTGTTGATATAATAGATGAGAACTTCGTGTTAGTGACAGGTCCTCCAGAGGTTACTGGTGTTAAGCGGAGAAGAATGAATGTTGACCACCTCCTACCACTAAACATAAGGGTTGAGATATCAAGGGGGGCATCTGATGAGGATGTCCTCAAGGCTGTAAAGGAACAGAAGCTTGAGGAGTTTCTGAAAGAGCCTATTAGAATACCTCGCGAATATCTCTAATTCTGTGAATTCCCCTTTTTTATTTGAAGGAGAGCCCTTGTTATGGATATGCAGAGACCTATGGCTTCATCTATTGTTAGGTGTGATGTGTTTACAATAATATCGAAGTCATCTAGCGCCCATAGGTCCACACCGTATAACTTCTTGAATCTATTTCTCTCGCTTTCTTCCCTTATCCTTATTTCCTCTATCGCTTCTTCTCTTGAAAGCCCCTCTCGTTTCATGAGTCGCTGTATTCTTCTCTCTAGATCTGCATATATCATCATGCTTATCCTTATTATGCCCTCCTCCCTTATTTTCTGGGAGAAAAAGTACGCTAGTTGCGAGTCCACGACAACATTGCCTTTTCTCATTTCCTCGATCATTCTATTGTCTATCTCATAGTCTATATCTGGGTTTTCCTCCACATACTTTGTGAATTGAACAAGATCCATGCCCCTCTCCCTAGCCATACTCCGGAAGATCTCGCCCGCAGATATATATCTCAACCCGAACTCTTCAGCAATAGCCTTAGCTATCGTCGTTTTCCCGCTCGCATGAGGGCCCGATATTAGAATCAATATCTTTTCTTTCCTCATTCTTCCAGCTACCAAAAATCAGCAAACTATGCTAAAGAATGCCTCGAAATCACCGTACGGAGAATCAATCTCCTCAGGCAGTCTGGACAGAGAAAACCCCCGTAGGGTCTCTCTGGTCTCCTTGAAGATTTAGGGTATTTCTTAGGGTTCTTAGGTACGCCAAAGAGAGGCCTTTTACACAATGCACATTTATACCAATCTCCCTTTATCCTCTCATAGTGGATCACAAGATCCCCACCAGGGGTACGCACTTTCCGTCTCTTGAGGGATCGCGACCTGTACATAGGTCTCGGCATTGATGACTACCAGGGTGACTATAGCAACTATCAAAATAAAATAATAATAGCGCCAAGTAATTATTATTCATAGCCTTTGTATTTTAGGTATATGGAGAAAACAGCATTAGTTGTTATTGAGATCATCACGAAGTACCATATCCCGCTTATGTAGCGTAGAAGAGGGGGGATATATACAGCTTCGGAGCGTCGAGGCAGAACAATTAGCCAAAATATTAGGAGGGATATTACCATCAGTATCATCATCGATTTGTATCTCATCTTTGTCATTTCCATCATTATGGAGTCTATAACCTTTTTCTCTCTTTGGATACGTGCTATGAGTCTAGGATCCCGCGACTTTAGAGCTTCTCTTGCCCTTCTTCTCCATTTTTTTACTTTTTCCGAATAGGACCTCAACTTACGGGGGTCAACAAAAATTAGTTCAAGGATGACCCTCGCCGCACCCATTACTATGGCTACTGATAGAAATATCATGTGGATGTTCAGGGTAAACACCACCTTACACGACTCTGGGGGCTAATAGATACTTTAGTTCAAAACCACCACCAACCAAGTATGTTAGTTCCATTGGCATATTATTTGAAAACCTAATGATCACACTATCAGCGATCTTTGCTGGGGTATCCATCTTCTTTAGGTAGTCCAGCGAGTATATTGCACGAGCATCCTTAAGTATCTCGTACCTCATTATTATCTCTTCCCTAGGGAGATCAATTGGTTGCTCAAACTTTCCAAGTTCACCCTCAGCCATGAATACAAGTTTCTCCTCATCCTTGTTTGCTATCACCTGGAGATCATCCGCAACAATTGCGGCTCCAGCCACAAGGTCCGAGATCCATGATCCCGTTGCGAATTCTACGGTAACATCGAGTTCTAATTCTCTAGGAGTTATTGTTTCTGAGGGTACTTCGATAACTGGAACTTTGAACCTCCGAACTTGCGTCATGTCATCGATCGTCCCCCTGAAGAACGTTATCTCAAAATATAGACGGTCTTCACGCGCTAGCGCAAGTTGCACGGAGTCTTTCGCTTTCGCCTTAGCAAATATCTTTTTTATATCCGAGAAGTTGAGGCCTAGTTGTATAAGTTCCGCTCCCTCTGGAGGCTCAAAGTCAAAACTATGAAAAGCTGATGCGGGCATTTTCAAGCTTAGCATTGCCACGCGGGAGTCATCTAATCCTTGGACCCTCATCCCTTCCTCATCAACATATAGGTTTGCCTCTGATAGTAAGTCGCTAACCCCTCTGAAAAGACTTCTAACTATTTTCACATCCTCAAATACCGCACTGAATGACATGCTCTCCACCCAATCCCAGCCAATACATTCTACGTAAAAACACAACAAAAAACAATATAAAATTTCTCAGATCCTTTGGTATGACACACCAAGAGTTTCCAATATGGAAATTATCTTTTGTCTTTGCTGGCTTTTAAGACCCTTCCAATCAATGATGACCCCTTTTATTCTTACCAGTGATCTCTCTAAAGCCATCACCAACACCTCTTTGTTTACTTCATCAATAACATATTTGGGTATTATGTGCCCAAGGAGAATAGGTTTCGATACGAGAGCACTGAAAAATTTTGGGGCATAATGTGGGCCTCCAACGCCGACCCATGCATCCATACCCGAATATTTCTCCATATTTTCCAGTGCCTTTATTATCACCTCCGCTATTATTCTCCCTGCGTTTTTATCCTTCCATTCTTCTGGGGAGCTACCTATCTCTATGAATGTGCATGCCCTATTGATTGTTGGACCATGATGCGTTACCTCTATACCGATAGTATATTTTCTTGGAACAATCCCATCTGAAGACATCTTTGATAGTTCCATTACGAGAGCCTTATGGAGAATAGGGTCGGCTACCGATAGCGTCCTAGGCTTACCGCCCATCGAGTTATCCTTTGTCCAATTGCCAGGAAAATGAACAAGCAAGCTTGGTACTCCCTTCTTCGATGCATGCTTGGAGAGGAACAGTATCCTACTGAACTCTGGGGGGAGCTCTTCTAGGAAATCCGCTGTTATGAGATCACTATCTATGATGATACTATGTACTCCGAGCTCCCTGCAGAAGTATATTGGTTTATTCATGAATTTTTTCTCGGTGGTCTCAAAGTCTAGGATTTCCTGAAGGTTATCCCATATATTCATGCTCGCGGGATCCTTGTTAGATCCCACAAGAATTATGTTGCCCATCTATTTCACCCTTCTGACTAAAATTCTATAGTTATTCGACGCACAGTTTGGACATTTATCAAGAGAAGCACTATATGTCATCCCGCAATTGAGACACTTTTTCATCCGTCTAGCCACATATTTTATCTTTTTACCGACAGATAAGACATCTATGTTGAGAACCCTACATATATTCTGGATAGCCATATCGCTCGTCATCACGATCGCAGATTCATACCTATGTGTTAGATCCACAGCTAATGCCACAACATCTATATCCACATCAGAGAGATCCCCCAAATACCCCATTTTCTCTGCCTCTTTTTTCACAACACTTACTGCCTGCGAAGATGGCTCCATAACCGTGATTTTGGGTTTCAAGGATAGAAAGGAAACCATAAACCTTTGGGACTTAACTTCATCGATCACTGAGGGGGGCATATAAAAAAAGACCCTGTCCGTCCCTAATAGATAGTATATCTCATCACTCATTATGTATCTGTAAGCTCTAAGCAGAGCTGATGTGTCAAGAATGACAGCGATGGACATCATGATAACCATGACACTTATATATCAACAAGTACCCTAGCGAAGAATATATTATCCTTCTTCCCTACTCTCATATCATGGTATGATATGGCCTTGACCTCAACCTTACTTGTATGTTTATCGGGATCAAACTTCTCCCCACATATCCTGCCTGATAATTGAAGGATTTTTTCCCCTTCTTGCTCGATCTCTCTTATGGTTACCTCAAACCTACTGAAAAACATACCCCTTACATCCCGGTAGTAGAGGAGTTCCTCAAGCCAACGCTTCAGAAGATTCTCCATGTCATAGCCCTCCACGGTTACATTGATACATTCCGCTGGATCTACCTTCGATACATCTGTCTGTATCTCGGTTAATGCCTCAGCCGCATTTGCGAATACTTCATCAATAGTATCCCCATACGCTATAAATGCTACATCTGCCGTATATCCCTCCAAGAACTCATATTTTTTCCGCAATCCGATTACCCACTCCACCAATATTATTCAGATATTTCGTCGCTTTATATATCCACCATCCAAACATATTCTTGGTGCCATTATGGACATCGAAAGCCTACTTTCAGAACTCGATAGTAATATCGAGCCAATACAGAATCCAATAGATGAGAGAATGCGAGATGATGAACTAACAAACATTATTCAGTTATCATTACCTAAAATAAAAGTCCTAGGAGTGGGTGGTGCTGGGAATAATTTTATTACTGCCCTATATGAACACTCCAAAACTTGGAGGACTGTGGAAACAATAGCTATAAATACCGACGCAGGCCAATTATCCGTAAGTAAAGCACATAGGAGGGTACTTATTGGTAAGGAAACAACAAAGGGCCATGGTGCTGGCAACGACCCCAGTATTGGAAGGAGAGCATTCGAGGAGTCACGAGAGAACATACAAAAGCTCATAGGTGATTCTGATCTTCTCATACTCTGCGCTGGACTAGGAGGAGGGACAGGATCTGGTGTTACACCAGGGATTGTTGAGCTTACTAAAGAAATGAACCTTCTCACGATATCCTTCGTCACGATACCATTTAAGTGCGAGGGAAAAGTAAGGATAAAAAATGCGCTAGACGCCCTTGCGATGATCATAAGGGATTCAACAGTTACTATTGTTGTTCCGAATGAGAGATTAATAAAGTTAGCCCCTAGGAGAACAATACAGAGCGCATTTGACCTTGCAAACAACCTATTGATACAATTAGTACGCTCGCTAGCTGACCTAATCGAGAAACCAGGCCTCATAAATGTCGATTTTGCCGATGTGAGAAAAATCTTGTCATATAAGGGTCTTGCACTACCAGGAATAGCAGAGGCAAATAGTAATGACGAGAAAAGGGCTCTTACGGTTGCCGAGAAAATCCTCAATAACCCCCTACTTGAGGTCAACCCTGCCTTTGGGAAGGGGGCACTAATAGAGATAGTAGCGGGGGAAGATTTGCTCTTAAGTGAGGCCTATGATATCGTAAATAGATTCACAACAGTAATGGGGGAGGATAAGGAAATAATATTTGGATTAAGGATAGACCCAGCTTTTGATTCTAAGATACGTGTATCATCATTAATTACTGGGATAGAGGTATTAGACGAAAAAAACTATGACTTATTCCGATTCCCCGATGGCTCAATAGTTAATGAGTCCATATTTGAGGAAATTACTGACATACCACTACTTAAATAGAGCCCCCTTGCTCTGCTGGATGGATGATTCTTATTATGTATTTCTCCACAACTATTTGTTTTGATTTTCCCTGTCCAATAGATACTAAAGTCTGCTCTCTGTATTTTCTTAGGATGATTATTGAGAATTTTTTCTTTAGGTGTTCTAGGAATCTACGGGCCATTCTTCTGCTTGACCACCTAATCACGATTCCATGAGCCCCATCCTTCTTTATGTCTACGGTCTCTATATTTTCAAGCCCGCTCCATTCCTTGTCTATGAATATTCTTATAGCATCCATCAAAGAGCCCATGATTTCTGCTTTATATCTTATATGGATCACACTCTCATAGTATTTCCCGCTCTGCTTTTTAGAGCATAGGGGACAGAAAGCCTTGTTTATGCGTACCTCGATATATCTCGTGACCAGTTTTCTGTTTGCTAGATATATGCCCACGGGGACATATATTTTCTTGGAGCCCCGTAACTCTTCGAGCACATTGGACGATATCCTATCGAGCGATATGTCATACACTTTCAATTCTGTTTTCCTAAGTAACCTTGTTAATATATCCTTGAATACATCTAGTGATGCCGTATACCATTTGTTCCCATATCTTATTCTCCCACAACCCAAACAGACAGTGATGCTTATAGCTATTTTCTCGCTAATTTTGCCCCTATGCATCTCTAGAAAACAATCTATACATAATCCATGTCTTTCTATGTTGAACTTTGTCGGGGCTCCACATCTGGGACATACATAGCTTAGATTCATACCCACGCCTATCACTTAAAGACCATGATCAAAACAAAAATTGATGGATAAAAAGCCGTAGAATTCGGGAGACAAATTAATCGACAGAATAAAAAATAGCTATCTATACACTCTCGGGAAGAAAACCATCAATCTCTACAAGCCAATCGTATAGCTTGCGTAGAACTTTTTTTACATGGTCTATGGAGCGTGCCCCAGTACATACTACCTTGCCACTCCTGAACAACAGTAATACTACCTTTAGTTCCTCGTCCCTATAGATGCATCCTGGAAATATTTCTGGTTCATAAATGACTTGATAGCCACCTGACAGAGCTATTAGGTCCAGGTTGAGCTTCCTACCTATATCGGCGCTTGCGACTATGTTTTGTATTTTTAGTTCTGGTTCCCCAGGCAATTCATATCCACACTTCTTTAGAATCTCAATAAACCTCTCTACGGCCTTCCTAAGCTTTTCCTCTGAACGAGTACCCGTAATGACACAATTTCCCGATGAAAAAACCAACATACTTGCCCTTACATCTGGGAACCTCATCTTTAATATTAGTCCTGGAAACTCCTGTGGACTGTGCCTCGCAACAAGCGGGAACTCCTCAGCTGATTCCCCCAATTCCTCCGAGTAGATACGTTGGAGTTCAGCCTGAATCTTAAGCAATTCCTTATACAGTTCTGGTAGATTTAGCCTTATACCCAGAATAAGGGATCCGACGATATTTTCGATCCTAAACTTTATCCCGGGCTCTATAACCTCATATTTTTTCTCCGACAACAGGGACACCGGAAATCATCTTTAAATGTTTATATAAATTCCGATAAAAAGATCACATAAATATTTTATCCCGCAGAAAACCATTTCGCAGTTATGATCATGCTCATATTATATGGCTCCAAGGAACAAAAAAGAAGAAAAAAGAAGGATACTAAACTATATCGTGAGTACATGTATCTCGGTCTTCTCGGGGAGCATATCTAGGGCTATTTCTATTTTGTTAGTGCCGTGACGGATTATACTATAGTTCCTCTCCGCCAACTTTATGAAGTCTTCCAATGTGCTGAGACCACCAAATATCCCCTTATTATGTCTAGGGGTCCTATAATGCATCGGTATCGCTATATTAGGATTTATCTGCTGTATAACCGTTATCGCATCTTCTGGGTTTATCGTATATACACCGCCCACGGGGATAAAAAGAATATTTACTCTTCCCTTCGATCCAATCTTGTTTAATGATTTTTCATCAAGTGTGTGACCAAGATCACCCAAGTGTAACAATGAAAAACCACCCAGTTCCACGATATATCCAGAATTCTTACCACGTAATGAGCCTTGGGCAGGATCATGATAAAGTTGTATCCCTGTGATCTTAACATTATCTACTTCCTTCTCGCCCACAAAGCCAACTAGATGTATACTGTCACTCCTCGCGACCCTCTTCCAAGCATTATGGTCGAAGTGTCCATGAGAACAGAGAATAAGCCAAGCCTTGGTGTTAAGCAAGAAATCTCCAGTACTCTCGTCGAATGGATCAAAAATTATGTTTTTTTCTTGAGAATCCTTAAGGAAAACCTCGAAACAAGAATGCCCCCAGTATGTTATCATTAGCATGGTTACTCACAATAATCACTTCCTACTGGCCTCCTTGATGAGCTCAGCAAAAATCTCGGCTAGCCTACGACCCTTGTCGGTTAGTCTGTATATCTTCTCTACAATGAACCCGCCCCTCTCCACGGTTTCCTCTTCAACAAGACCGTATGCCTTTAGTTCGGCAAGTTTTCTAGATGTCGTTCTTGGTTGTGGTGCGCCATACTTAAAGCTATATCTATTTACATCACCAACGTTTGCCTCTCCACCAGCATCAAGCAATGCTAACAACGTCACGACAGTATAGGGATCAAATACCTTTATGACACCATATGGATCTCTCACTCTATAGACACGCATTTTTCAACCACACCTTTGATTTATCACTAAGAAAAAACACAAATTTGAAGGTATTTAAGGGAGTATATTTTCATGTACTATGTTAAGTAAGGATAAACGTTTATCACCTGGAACCATAAAAAGAAACAATAAGAACATTCCTAACTAATATAAAAATCTCGACACAAAGTTAAGGATGAATGATTAAAATTACTGGTCTTGGGCCCCCATAAGCCCCCTTCTGTTTCGGGCATGATGCCCTAGCGGGATTATACTTAGCGGTCGACACCAGCTTGAACATCGCTGGTGCTTCATTCCTTAGTCCCACGGAGAGAGCCCGTATCAACGCTCCCCCATGGCTCGTCGGCGGGTTAACTCGGAGTTGTTGCCAACTCCTTCGCCGCTTCATCCTCATTACCATAGGGACGTGTCGTTTCTTTGCCCCTGCGGGGGTTTACCCCCCGCGGCTTACGCCGCTCCGTATTCGAGGGACGGGGGACTTTCCACTCTGCGACCCCCGCTGGGGGCCCAAGACCAATTTTATAAGGAAAATGAATTCCTATTTTTATTGACTTCTTTTTTCCCAGATTATTTATGTTATGGCAACTAGAATGCTAGTGAAATATTCGATGGAATTATAAAGAATAATTATGTAGGTATTGGTTAGCGCTGGGGGATATGTATGGTTTCAGAGTACTCTGGGACTTTCGAACATGAGATTAAGAGACTTTTGAGGATAAGAAAGAAGAGGAAAAAGAAGTTCGTTAGGTATATGTCCTGGCGTTGGGCCAAGCTTGATGAAAGTTGGAGATATCCCCGGGGACGTGATAATAAGGCTAGACTCCAGCTTAAGGGTAAACCACCACTAGTGAAGGTTGGTTATAGATCCCCGAGATTAGTTAGGTACCTACATCCGTCTGGTAAGGAAGAAGTCCTTGTTTATCGTGTGGAGGATCTATATAATGTTGATCCCCTCCGGCAGGTAGTTAGGATCGCCGCTACTGTCGGGGGGAGAAAGAGACTGGAGATTGTAAAGTT
>CAZVPA010000077.1:0-717 GCA_964628995.1 uncultured Nitrososphaerota archaeon
TCATAAGACCAATTATGATAGGCTCGTTATGGAGGGCCGTCTATCGGATATGGATCTTGTTGACCCAGTTATGCCTTCTGCAACGATCCTTGTAGCCAAATATTTCGGTATTGAGGATAACGATCACGTCAGGAGAATTGTGGAAATTGCTACAAGATCCGATATTGGGGAATACGACGAAAAGATATATGTGCTAGATAAGGTGATAAAGTGTAATTCTAGAAATAAGCAAAATCTTCATAGGATCATGTTGGCAATTGCTATGTATGCTGATGAACCAGAGCGCGACGACTGGTTGCGGTCGGAAATAGAACGGATCAGACCCGTATTTGAAAAATGTAAAAGGATATCCAGCGCGATAAAAAATCTTGCTCTGGACAGATTGGGAATCAAATATATGTTGGTGCACGTAAACTCTGGTGTTCCTCGGATATGTATTGGGGACATAATGCATGACTTCATAGAGGCGGGCGGCAGAATAATAGTCCTCATTAATACAATGAGGGAGAAAGATGAGTATTGTCCATCACTCACAGAAAACATGGGTCGTGAGCGGGCTCGTATTTCTATTAGATCTAGGGAGCAGCTGTTTGATGCGAGAAAAATTCTTGAACTATATGGGGGTGGTGGTCATAAACAAGCGGCGGGAGCAAGAATAGCACTAGAGTTACTACCAGAATTCATATTATTTGTATTCAGGAAAATAGGTGAGTTCGG
>CAZVPA010000077.1:727-11940 GCA_964628995.1 uncultured Nitrososphaerota archaeon
GTTCGGCCCAGTAGTCTATCTATATGTTGATGATGAGTTTGTCGGGAAACTTAGGTGATATGCGATGCATTTATGTCTCGCTACAGACTTTTTCTATCCCCGCGTGGGGGGTGTGGAAACACACGTTTATAATTTAGCCAGAACAGCCATTAGAAGGGGCTATAGGGCCACTATAGTCACGACTGTAGGTGGGAAAAGAATTATTGAGAATCTCGACGGTATCAATGTTGTGAGGGTTCAATATCCAAAAATTTCGGGGTTTTTTTGGCTTTATGGGTTAGAGAGGAGGCTATATATAGTCCTAAAAAAGCTGTCCCCAGATATAATTCATGTACATCATGCTTTTTCTCCCATGGGCTTGGTAGCATCCGCGGTTGCGAAAAAGCTGGACATACCAGTAATCCTAACAAATCATTCAATACCTCTCGCATATGAATCCTTTAGGCTTGTGTGGAATTATTTTTCGAGGATATTTCTACTCTACCATGAGATGCGGAACATTAAGAAATATGATGCGGTGATAGCTGTATCCCCCCTAGCCGCGGAGTACATAAGGATATACTATCCCTATGAAGATAAGATTTTTTTAATTCCCCCACCTGTTGATGATGAATTCTTTAGTGTGGAGAGCTCGAAGGAAGAGATAGGGTTTGGGGAAGAGGACAGTATAGTGCTTTTTGTTGGGAGGCCATCAGCGAAGAAGGGTATAGAGTTCGCATTATACTCGTTCAGGATTGTGGCACGTCTGGAACCTAGGGCAAAACTATGTATTGTTGGCCCCATAGAGGGTGGCTATAAATATGTGCTTAGAAGCCTCATAAGGTCATGGGATATTGAGGACAGGGTAGTGTTTATGGGTAAGGTAAGTAGGGAGTACCTGAGGAAAATATACTCCGCGGCCGACATTTTTATTTTTCCATCATATGGTGGTGAGTCCTTCGGTCTTGTAGTCCTAGAAAGTATGGCTACGGGAACCCCAGTAGTAACGACACGAGGTGGTGCATTGGGTAAGTATATAAGTAGGTATAGGCTTGGAGTCGTGACTGGTTTCAACCCCAAAAAATTCGCGGGAGCCATACTATTTCTACTAAGAAATGAGGAGCTGAGAACAGCCATGGGGTCTAGGGCAAAGAAATTTGCTAGGATTTTTTCATGGAACAGACTTTTTGATAAAATAGAGGAAGTCTACAGAATGGTGATGGATAAATGATAGAAAAGGTAAGACTAATATTCAAGAATATAATAAAGATGGGCCCCGAACTCAATTTTGAACTGTTCAAGGTTAAGCTTGTGGAACGCAAGTTTCAGGTCAAAGAACGCATAGTGCCTACTCCCGAGGGCCCATTGAAGGAGTATGTGTTGACGGAGCCAAAGTTCCTGAGGGACCTAATAATTGTGTCACGTAAGGGATTCGTCGTGGACTCCCGAGACCTAAACTATGCTCTTGACCTCATCAATATGGCCTATGAGATATATGAGGAGACCATGATGGATTATGTGGAGTATATACAGACGGAGATAGTGGGGATCTATGAGCTAATAGTTTTGGTTAAGGAGGCTGAGAAAGTTATTTATTCGCTTCATGACAATACAAAAATACTGAGGATGAGGGACTCCATGAAAATAAGAGATCTAAGGCCCTTCGGTGTGTCCTATGCGTATGGGGTACCCCAAGCCCCCCATGAATTTGTCATTATAAATGTAGCGCCAATAATAATGCCGTTCGGGAAAGCATCGAGGTTGAAGATAAACATAAACTATCATGGGGTTGACCCAGAGAAGGGGGTTCGATTCGTCAGGAGCTTGGGAGATTTCGTAAGAAAATTTGTTGGAGCTATAAGTACATAGTTTTTAGTGATCTTTCTGGTATTTCTCCGCATGCTCTAGTATCTTGACGATGGATGATGAGAATGCTATACTCTCCTTCAGACACCCTAGGAATAAGTCTATCAATGAACCTCTAAGGATAGCGTCCAAGGAGAAGACAGCTAATACATCACCAATTATCCCCATAGCAAGCTCTAATACTTTATGGAATGCCTGTATGGGCTTAAGAGATAAGATATTGTTGGTGAGCTCCTCGACCCATGACTCATATGGATATTCTGACCCCCTGACCCAGAGCTCTTTTTCCTCACGTAAGCGTCTAATTATTCCCAATATGTGCCCATAGATCATATATACGTATAAACCAATGACATGTAGGTATGTGTCCATATCCAAAGATATGTGTGGTGTATCTATATCGAATCTTAACCTTTTAAAGTTCACATAGGCTAGATCGACTGAAAGGCCTTCCAAGACCTCTCGATGATCACTACGGACATAATCCTTAGGGACCAAAACAAAAACATTCTTCCTCCCAGCACTGCAGACCAAGATTAATTTATCAGTAGAGTCAAGGTAGGGCACTATCTTTGTGCCATGTATCTCAAGGCATGATCCAAGATCATAGATGTGTGTTACAATGCCAGCAATTGGTGATACTGGCTCTATGAGAGCCAATGTAGTTGGTGCATAATGTTTGTCTCCAAAGTATGTCCTCAGAACATATGAGGATATGTTTAGGGTGGCCATCAGGAAGGACATCTGGGGGGAGTAGTAGGAGAGGTCTCCAAGAATACTCATAGCTCTTGAGAGTATCTCCCTGTCGACAATCTTTTTTGATGGTAGGAGGCAATCAAGTTTCTTCATGTGGATATAATTGATATGCTCTCTCTCAATCTTCCCTCCCCCATGGAGTCTAATACTAATGTTTTCTAGGGCCTCTATGGTCTCTTGGTCAATCATATATACCCCCAAGATACAGCTGTCTTTCCAACTTTTGATATCGGAATTTTTTAATATGTGTTTGGGAGAACATATATTGGTTTGTGTTGTTTTGTGTGGTGGCTCTCCATGAGTCAGAAAACACAGAAGATGTATGGGCCTTGGCTAGAGCCAGAAATATTGGAGTTTTGGGAAAAGAACAGGGTTCCAGAAAAAATGTTTGAGTTAAGGAGAGGCGGTAAAAAGTTCTACTTTCTAGATGGACCCCCATACACTAGTGGCTATATCCACCTAGGGACGGCCTGGAATAAGGTCCTGAAGGATATCGCAATCAAATATCTTACCCTTAAGGGATACAACGTAAGGGCTCAGCCTGGCTGGGATATGCATGGCCTCCCAATAGAGGTTCTAACGGAGAAGAGGCTGGGGTTTAAGACAAAGAAGGACATAGAGAGTTATGGGGTTGACAGGTTTATCGAGGAATGCAAAAAGCTTGCCCTTAAAAACCTCAAGATCATGGAGGGGCAGTTCAAAAGGCTCGGAGTATTCATGGATTGGGACAACCCCTATAGGACGATAGAACCAAGCTATATGGAGAGTGAATGGTATACATTCAAGAAGGCATGGGAGAAGGGTCTAATATATCAGGATCTGAGGGTTGTACATTGGTGCTATAGGTGTGAGACAGCATTGGCCGAGCATGAGATAGAATATAAGGAACTTGAGGACCCATCAATCTATGTGAAATTCAGGGTTATAGGAGAAGAAGACACATACATACTCATCTGGACGACAACTCCGTGGACTCTCCCCGCGAACCTAGCGGTTCTTGCTCACCCAGAGTTCGAATATGTGAAGGTCGAGGTAGAGGTGGATGGAAGGAAGGAGTACTATTGGATCCTCAGGGATAGACTGGAGGTAGTGATGGAGGAGGTGGGGACAAAGAGGTACCGTATACTAGAATCAAGACTCGGTAAGGATTTAGAGGGGATGAAGTATGAGCATCCACTATTAGATGAGATCCCACGACAGAGAGAATTTATCGAGAAATATGGGAACGTTCATAAGGTAGTGCTCGGCCCCTTTGTTAGGACTACTGAGGGGACTGGATTTGTACATATAGCTCCAGGCCATGGACAAGAGGACTGGCAGATAGGGAAGCAGTATGGTCTACCAATATACTGCCCAGTGGGGGCGGATGGAGCATTCTTAGAGGGTGAGTGGAAGGGAATTTTTGTGAAGGAGGCCGACAAGCATATAATTCGGAGACTCAAGGAGAAAGGAATATTGCTGCACTCGGGGAAAATAAAGCATAGGTATCCAACATGCTGGAGGTGTAAGTCCCCCCTATTATTTAGGGCGACAAAACAATGGTTTCTTGCGGTATCAAAGATAAAGGATATGATAATAGAATGCGACAAGAGGGATGTTGAATGGGTGCCAGCATGGGTAAGGAAGAGATATCATGATGGTGTGGCGAACGTCGGAGACTGGGTGATATCCAGACAGAGATTCTGGAACACCCCCATACCGATATGGGTCTGTAAAAAATGTGGCCATATGGAGGTAATAGGTAGCATGGATGAACTTAGAGAAAAGGCAAAAAATGCTATCCCAAAGGATTTGGATCTCCACAGGCCATCTGTAGATAAGATAGTGTTGAGATGTAGCAAGTGTGGCGGTGACATGGAGAGGATTGAGGATGTACTTGATGTATGGTTTGACTCAGCAATATGTTGCTGGGCGAGTCTAGGATACCCAAGAAGGAGGGATGAATTCAAGCAATATTTCCCAGCGGACATGATAATTGAGGGGCAAGATCAAGTATTGAAGTGGTTCTATGCTCAACAAGTCTTAGGAGTCGTCATGTTCGAGAAAATACCCTATAGGAAGGTAGTAATGCATGGATTTGTCCTAGATGCGGCTGGATCTAAAATGTCAAAATCTCTTGGTAATATTGTGATGCCTGAACAAGTCATAGAGAAATATGGTGCCGATACCCTCCGCCTATACCTAACCACGATTGTGTCTCCTTGGGAGGACATCAGATTTAAGTGGGATGACGTTAAGGAGATGTATAGTGCACTTAATATCCTCTGGAATGTACATCTCATGGCGAAGACATATATGGAACTCGACAATTTTGACCCCTCAAAGTATGATGATGAGTTCTTCAGAAAGTATTCTAGGCCCGAGGATAGATGGATAATCTCTAGGGCAAATAGTGTCATTAGGGACGTAGAGGATAGTCTTGATAAGTGTCATTTTGCCCGTGCGGGGAGAGTACTGGTAGACTTCATCGTGGAGGATCTGAGTAGGTGGTATGGTAAGATAATAAGGTGGAGACTATGGATTGAGAGGGACGATCCGGTGAAGATGGTCGCATATCAGACCCTCTATAGGGTATTCATGAAGATAATACCAGTATCCGCACTATTCGCACCATTCATATCCGAAAAAATATACCAGAACCTCCTAAGAAAACTAGATCCAAAGTTACCGGAGAGCGTATTCTACCTCGAATGGCCAGAGATTGACTATATCGATAAGGAGCTAGAGGAAAAAATGGAGATAGCTAAAGACATTGTTAGTGCTGCTGGAGCCGCCAGATCATATGTAAAAATAAAGGCCAGGTGGCCAATTAGGGAGGTTATTGTTGACTCTAAAGCCCCAATTGTTGCTAGGACTATAGAGGAGCTGAATGATCTGCTACTGAGGACTCTAAACACAAAGAAGATAGCTATCGAGAGCATAGAGATAAGATATGCTGTTAAGCCAAAAATGGAAAGGATAGGGCCGAAATATAGGTCGATGGCTAGGAAAATAGCAGAAAAACTCCAAGAGATCGATGGAAAACTGGTCAAGGAATCCATGGAAAAACACGGAAAATTCGAGATCGAGCTTGATGGCAAAAGAGTGGTCATAGAGCCAGACGATATAGAAATCGTTATGGAGTTCCCAGAAGGCTATGCTGGGTCAGAATTCAAGTATGGTGTAGTAGTAATAAACTCAAAGCTGGATGACGAACTACTCTCCGAAGGCCTCGCAAGGGATCTCGTCAGGAGGATACAGCGGATGCGTAAAGAGATGGATCTCCACATAGAGGAATATATAAAGGTCTACATAGCGGCCGATAAGAAGTTCATAGAACTGGTGAAGAGACACAGAGACTACATATCTGGAGAGACAAGGGCAAAAGAAATAATATTCGGGGAAGTATCGGGCTACAAGAAGAGATGGAAAATAGAAAACTATGATGTAGTATTGGGGATAGAACGCATATCCTGATTCTCCCTATTTACCTCCTGATTATTATTCCTCAATAGGATATCTTTGGGGGCATGACATGTGTTTGGGGATACCTGGTAGAGTACTCAAAAGAATATCGGACATGGAGGCCCTCGTAGATTTTGGGGGAATAAAAAAAGTTGTCGATGCGTTACTTGTCCCAGACATAAGGGAGGGAGACTATGTGATTGTCCATGCGGGGGCCATAATAGGCAAAATAGACGAGGAGACATACATGGAGATGATAGAGACACTTAGGGAGCTCGCAAAGGCTATGCGGGAGGAATAAAATGACCGTGGTATCTCTGGCCCATGGTACTGGAGGCAAGGAGATGCAAGACCTAATAAGGGAATTATTCTCCAGCATTAGAACCATGAGGAGAGAATTCATAGGGCTCGATGCATTTGATGACGGGGCAGTACTACATGGAGACGAGGGGTCATTGGTCATGTCCACAGACTCATATACCGTAAAGCCAATATTCTTCCCCGGAGGGGACATAGGAAAACTGGCGGCATATGGATCAATAAATGATGTTGCAGTAATGGGGGCAACACCAATAGGAGCACTAGACAGTATAATTGTTGAAGAAGGCTTCCCAATCAACGACCTAAAAAGAATAGTGAGATCTATGATAGATGCTTTCGAATCACAAGGAGTACAGATAATATCAGGAGACTTCAAAGTAATGCCAAAGGGCCAACTTGACGGAATAGTAATAACAACAACGGTTATTGGATATCTCAACGGAAAACCCATCCTTGATAGTGGAGCAAAACCCAATGACAAGGTAATCGTTAGTGGGCCAATAGGCGACCACGGAGCCGTAATAACAGCATATCAATATGGGATAGACCCAGAAGAGGAGGGTCTAACATCTGATTGTGCTTCGGTACTTCCCATAATGAGGATTTCAACAGAAGTGGGGGAGGTACATGCCGCCAAGGATCCAACAAGAGGTGGACTAGCGATGGCCCTGAACGAGATAGCGGAGAAGAGTAAGGTATCCATATGGATTAGGGAGGAAGATATACCCATAAGAAATAAGGTAAGGTCACTAATGGATCTACTGGGTATAGACCCCCTATATCTAGCATGCGAAGGCCGCGTAGTAATAATTGCGGATCCAAACTCAGCAGAGGAAATCCTTAGGAACCTCAGAAAGGAGGGATACACCGATGCGAAAATAATTGGTGAGGTAAGAAGTGAAAGGCCTGGATATGTGGTGATGGAGACGGTAGCTGGCGGCTATAGGATTGTGGAGAAACTACGGGGGGAGCTCACACCAAGGATATGCTGAGTTGTATGGTCGCAAAAAAGATCATAGTCTCAGGAATAACGCAGGGGGTGGGGTTCAGACCCTTCGTATATAGGATAGCCACCAAGTATGGCCTAGGGGGATACGTGGCGAATCTAGGGGGGTCTGAAGTAGAGATACATGTTGAGGGAGACCTCAATGCCGTAAGGGATTTCCTCAAAGCACTACTAAGGGAGAAGCCCCCGCCAGCAGAAATAGATAGGATCGAGGTATTGGATACCGATCCAGTTGGGTTCAAGGATTTCAAGATACTCCCAAGCCTGAATAGGCCGAAGGTCTTTTCCCAAATCCCACCAGACTTCGCGATATGTGATGATTGTCTAAGAGAAATCCTAGATAAGAGGTCAAGATTCTATAATTATGCACTCAACTCATGTGCTTGGTGTGGTCCTCGTTTTTCTATGTTGGAGAGGATACCGTATGATAGGGAAAACACATCAATGAGGGATTTTCCGCTATGTGATGAGTGTAGTAGGGACTATAACGATCCAAACAATATCAGGAGGTTTCATGCACAGGGGATCTCCTGCCCAAAGTGTGGCCCAAAACTGTATCTAGTGGATAGGAATGGGGAAATAATAGAGGAGAAGGATCCGATAGGGGTTGCCGCTAGGATAATAGATGAGGGAAGCATCGTAGCGATAAAGGGTATTGGGGGCTTCCATATAGCGGCTCTAGCTACTGATGATGATGTAGTTTTGCTGTTGAGAAAGAGGAAGAAGAGGCCGCAAAAACCCTTTGCCCTCATGGCTCTAGATCTCTCAGTAGCTAGGAGGATAGTATATATTGACGCAAAGGCAGAGAAGATACTTCTCTCGCCCCAGAGACCAATAGTGTTGCTTCCAAGTAGGAATGATAGTCCTGTATCAAAACATGTCGCCCCAGGCCTAGATAGACAGGGCGTAATGTTGGCATATACAGGGATACACTACCTGTTACTTTCTCGTACGGAGGATAAGTTCCTAATAATGACTAGTGGTAATAGGAAGAACAAGCCCATATGTAAATCCTTTGAGGACGCATCAAAGCAATTGGGAGAATTCGTAGACTATTTTCTGGTACATAATAGGAGAATAATAAA
Organism: uncultured Nitrososphaerota archaeon; assembly: GCA_964628995.1. Lineage (GTDB taxonomy): Archaea > Asgardarchaeota > Njordarchaeia > Njordarchaeales > Panguiarchaeaceae > Panguiarchaeum. The sequence continues at coordinate 9,185 of CAZVPA010000077.1, forward strand.
TAGGGTAGACGATAGTGTGGTGAGATTTACCAATGGGAATATTGTTCTGCTCAGGAGGGCTAGAGGATACGCACCAACATGGATAAAGATACCAGTCAAACTTAGTCATAATATAATTTCTCTTGGCGCGGAACTCCAGAATGCTGGCGCAGTAAGTTTCGAGGATAAGGTCATACTAACACAATATGTTGGAGATATGGATGATTTGGCAAATATTGCATTCCTAGAGGAAGCACTAGAGTTTCTGATGAGGACATACAGAATAGGGCCTGACCACAGTATTATTGTGGTCGATAAGCATCCAGCATATAACACCAGAAGAATAGCAGAAAGATGGAGTAGCGAGTATGGCTCAAAGATAATCGAGGTGCAACACCACAAAGCACATATATGTAGCGTACTAGCGGAATGTGGCGTAGGTAGGGATGAAAAAATAGTCGGCATAGCAATGGACGGTGTGGGATATGGTGATGACGGATTAATATGGGGGGGCGAAGTATTCTATGGGAAACCAGAAAAACTTGTTAGAGTTGGCCACCTAATGTACCAACCAATGCCTGGGGGAGACCTAGCAACGAGATACCCAGTAAGGATGCTCATCGGAATACTGAGCACATTTCTTGAAGATTGGGAGATAGAGAGAATCATAAGAGAGCGTGGCCTAACCAGAGGACTCAGGAATTATCGGGAATTAAGAATAGCACTCACACAGGCAAGGCATCCGAGATGTATACATACATCAAGTACTGGCAGAATACTGGATAGTGTCTCAGCATATCTGGGTATATGCCTAGAAAGAACTTATGAAGGAGAACCAGCAATAAAACTCGAGGCGACAGCAAGAGGGGGCAAAATATTGGATGATCTAGATATGGATGTGGTGAGGTCGGGCGACATGTGGATTGTAAACACAAAAAAACTATTTGAGGGGCTACTGGAAATAGATGCAGATATCAGATCAATAGCAAAGACAGTACAGTATTTAGTAGGATTCTATCTTGGAAAAATAGCCTCAAAGTACCTCCCATCGGCAACAATACAGAAGGTATATATATCTGGTGGTGCAGCGGTAAATGACTATATAGTGAGAGGAATAATTGATGGGAGCAATGCGGGTATAGAAATAAACAGGAAAGTTCCAGCCGGCGATGGGGGGATAGCGTTGGGACAGATATATCTCGCTGGCCTCATAACTGGGGATCAGCGATGAGGATCCTGATATTGGGGTCACTAACGATAGACTACATTGATGGGGAGGAAAAACCTGGAGGCCCGGCTCTCTTCTGCTCAATGGCGTGTATGGCGTTGGGATACGACTACTACTGCTATGGTGTGATACCAAGGAAATATAGATGGGAAACACCAAAAGGGGAGTTCCTGGAGGGAGAGGGCCCAGTATTCCAACACATATATAAGGGTGAGAGAAGACTCTCAAAACTCATAGGTATACCACCACGAATCGGTGGTGGGGTGGTTCTAGAAGATTATGACCTAGCAATAATAAGTCCCGTTTTCGGGGAATTTGAGATGTCCCTCCTGAATAATGTCGTAACCCATATCCCATCGGCAATAGACATACAGGGTTTTGTCAGAACAGCAGATGACAAGGGAAACATTAAATACAAAGCCGCAAACAGGGAGACCTATGGTATCCTCCAAAAAGCAAGAATTCTCCACGTATCGGAGGACGAGTATGAAGTGATGGAAAATATTCCGAGAGGAATAATAGTAGTGGTGACTTATGGATCCAGAGGATGTCACATATACCTTGGGGAGGAAAAGATATATGTGCCAGCATATAGGGTTAGAGGCGACCCTACGGGGGCAGGGGATTTTTTCACAACAATACTGATGGCACAATATATCGTGACGGGAGACATATTGGAATCCACAGTATATGCCGCCGCTGCGACATCAATATTCATAGAGGGTAGACTTGGTAGGAAGGTCAATAATATAAGAAAACTTGATCTCTTCAGGCATGAGCTATATAGGAGAATAGAGAAGATAAGAAGTGGGGTTAGAAAATGATATACAGATTCTTCAAGGTAGTATCATAGGATCCACGATTGCTTACATAAATCCCCCACATTTCGCATCATAGAAAACATATGAAATATAACTGGGGAACAGCATGAATATTCTATTGGTGATGGGAATGTTGTTCAGGGAGCGTTTTTGTATTGATAGGGTATCCATCATCTGGCCCAAGGGGATAAACATGGTTGATATCATGGAGATGTATGGTGACTATTATGTACTCACATACCCATCTCTCCCCAAGATACTCAGTTATCTTGTGGGAATCTTGACGTTTATAGGTCTATGCGTTGTTGCCTGTATGATTAATGTTCTAGCATATGATATGGTTATTCTTCCATACCTAATACTAGCTATTGTGCTAGCTCTATATGTGAAGCATAAAGCATATGTATTCTTCTTGAGGTCTTACCTAGTCGGGATGGGACTGATTGGGGTACTATCATATATTCTCAAGCATGGAACGTATAGATCAGTATTGGATATACTGAAATCTATTGGGATCGAGAGTTTGAGGGGAGTCCTAGTAGACGAATCAATCGTCCAAGAAGCCACCAATATCATTCAGCTAGCTGGTATGGGGAGGAAGGGGGATGAAAGCATTACAGAAAACCTCAAAGAGAGGATAGATGGAATCGTATCTGCAATGCTTTCGAAGGCATATCAAATAATCACGACGAATGATTCGTATGGAGGAAGGGGGATATCCTGTATGG
>CAZVPA010000078.1:0-11901 GCA_964628995.1 uncultured Nitrososphaerota archaeon
TAATCAGTATCGCTAATAAATAAATACCCTAACTTTGTCAGGCTCGAAGTCTTGGCTAAAATGTGGAATTATGGGGGCTAACTTTTCTTCGTGAAACCTAGTTCCATTAGGGTTTCCTCTAGTTTCTTGAACATCTCGTCGATGTCTTCGTCTCTTATGTATCCCATATTACCTATCCTGAACGTTTTTTCTTTTAGTTCTCCATAACCCTTGGCAAGCTCAAAACCCTTATTTCGCATTCTCCTGTAGATCTCTAAACCACTAATTCCTTCTGGGGCGATCACAACACTTATTGTTGGGCTCTCATACCCAGGTTCGGCCAGAATACTGAGACCCAAATTTCTGATTCCACTCCTTATTTTTTCAGATCTCCTCCTATACATATGTAACCATGCCTCCTTACCCCCCATTCTCTCAACAAGTCTCAGGGCTGCATTGAGCCCATATATCTGTGGTAATGGTGGTGTTGATGGTGTACCAGACTTCTTGTATTGGAACTCCCGGTATAGTAGGAAATCAAAGTACCACCCCCTGTCAGGGATCTTTTTGGCTCTTTCAAATACCTCTTCACTTATTGCCGCAACAGCGAGCCCTGGTGGAACTCCAAACGCTTTTTGTGAGCTGGAGAAAACAATGTCTAGTTTCCATTCGTCAAATCTTATGTCCGCAGCCCCCATGGCACTCACAGCATCCACAAATACTAATTTATCATGATCCTTTGCGACTCTTGCGAGCTCTCGTAGAGGGTTGAGGACACCAGTGGATGTTTCATTATATGTTATTGTTACCGCTTCCACGTTGGGGTTTTTCTCTAGGAATGAGTCTAGCTCTTCTGGCTTGACAGCCTCACCGAGTTTCTTTTCAAGAATTATCGCTTTACGTCCATTCGCTCTTACAACATCAGCATATCTCTTCCCGAAGGCACCAATTACTGTTACGAGTACTTCCCCTTTTTGAGTAATACAATTTCTTACTGATGCCTCCATTATGCCGCTTCCTGAGCTCGGGAACAGAAGTACCTCTCCCTTCTTAACCTCTAGGAATTCTTTTAGTCTGTTTACAGTATCGATGTGGATCGCTTTATATTCATCGGATCTATGACTTATCATCTGAATACTCATTATCCTCAATACTTCTGGAAAACAGGCGACAGGGCCTGCTGTAAATAGCTTATATTTGGGGGCGACAATATTCTCTATTTCCCTAACTATGTCATCAAACAAGGAGGACACCTCTAATACCAAAAATATAGTAGGGGAATCGAGAATTAGAACTAGATGTATGGGGGTTCACATATGTATTGGAAGCTCTTTGTTTTTTCTTTTCCTAATATTATCAATTATGTATGATGCTAGAAGTGGTAGTGTTATTGTTGCGTCCCCCTCAACAACAATCTTCCTTGCTTTCTCTGATACTTTACCCCAAGATATGGCTTCTCGTGGGCGTGCCCCACTAAGGGAACCATCATATTCTGGTGCTGTAGTCAGGTAGACAGCATAATCTAGACCCCCACCAAACTGAGCCCACCATATGAGGTGGTGCTTACTTATTCCGCCCCCAATGATGAGGCCTCCAAGTCTCTTTGAAGGCCAAATAATGTCGGATAGTTCCTTCTCATCCTTCAACACATCAACAACAAAGTCATGATCCTGAGAGAACATAAATAACTGAAAGCCGAATGATCCATCAGTAATCCCCGGTACATAGATCGGTATTTTCTTTTTCCATGCCCACCAGATGAGGCTATCTTCTCTGTTTTCACTCTTATCTACTATTCTCCTAGCGAGTTCCCATATGAGTTCCCTTGTTGAAAGGCGTGTTATATTATCGGACCATAGGCTATTGAGTAGCTCTTTTGTCTTGTCCTCAATGATCAGGCCATAGGACTCTACTGGTATAAAAATGTTCCCCACTCTATGTATACCTAACCGATGTAGGCGTTTATCATTTGCCTCAAACCAACCATGATAGTAAGGTCTAAAACATCTTGCTAGGTCATGGTCTATAGTACCGCACGTGGTTATTATACAGTCAAAGAAACCCCTCTTAACGAGCTCTACTAATACTCCCCTTATCCCCGTAGCCATGATCGCGGCTGGGAATGATATTAGCGTTATTGTCTCCTCATCAGTCAACATTCTCTGTAGTATCCGCGCAGCTATGGCTAGCTTTCTAGATGTAAATCCTCCACAGTAGAGAAGACTATCTACTAGGGATGAAACAGTAATATTTTCATGGATCTTTAGGTCGGATACCCGTACAAGCTTATCCAGTAGTTCCTTCTTCATACACATACTCTCCTACGGATATTCTGCCCCACATACAGGGCATTTCGCTGTACGGCCAATTCTTCTGCACTTCCTGCATCTTATTATTATTCCCTCCCCACAATTGGGGCATCTGAATATTATGTTTCCTCGTTCAGTAAAGTTTATGAATCTGCCACATGAGAGACATTTGATCGCATTCAGCGGCAAATCCTTCACCGTCTGCCTGTTGATTTCTTCTATGGGTAAGAGTTTTTGCTTTTCCAAAATCTCCATGATTAGTTGGTGTCTTTGCTTCAAGAGATACACCTCGCATGTCAATCAGTATCCCCCAGAAAACATTTAAAAAGCAAATAAGCATAATTATATATATAGTAGAATATGGATCATTCCGAATTATTCAGAAGGGCTTTTTAGCAATTATTGAGTCGTTTAGTAGCTTTCTCCCATGGGTAACTAGGTAAAGCTATAAATGTCTAGGAAGCATATACGGATACCCTCCAAGAAGAGGATTATTAGTATTGTCATGCTTGTATTAGTAGCAAACATAATGGTAAATGTCGCACTTACCGCACCACTAGCATATATGGACTTCAAACTACTATATGTGAAATATGACGAGGAAGCATCGACACCAGAGTATAGTGTGCTCATATTCAAGGTGCTCGCGAGAAATGACTTCTTTCTTCCAGCAAAAGTGGAGAGAATAGACTTCGAAATATTCGAGGAGGAGACTGGAGGGCTTATAGGGGTTGGAGGTTTTGGGCCAGTAATTCTAGATCCCGGACAGATGGGGATGATTACGGTAGTGATAAAGCTATACAAGACAGACGCAACGATACGCTTCATAAAGAATTACCTGAAGACCAATAAGCTCAAAGCAAGAATAAAGGCATACTACCCAATAACGTTCTTTGGTTTCTTCGGCATATTCAGATTTCCGGTAGAGGTAGATATAGAGAGAATATTACCGGTGGATGAGAGCAATATAGCACAAGTAGGTATCATGCTTCCAGAGTTCCAAGTAAGAGAGATATCACTAACAAGGGAAACAGAGGAATTCGCGGAGGCAAAGATAAATGCCTATGGTGTTGTGCCATCCGAGCTCTCAGGAATAGGCAGGGTCTATATGAAAGAGATGACAATCACTATTACAAACGATGTGGGGCATGTACTCGACATGGAATTAGAACCATTCGTTCTTGACCCGAACATAGGCAAATTTGATGTTAACATAACCTTGCGTTTTATTAAGGGGACTGCCCTTAAGGCCTTCCTAGATAGAGCCATAAGAAGGAATGAGTTCGTGGGAAGGGCAAAGGTAAAGTTTACGCTCACGATATTCGGTATGGATCTGAATGATATGGAATATGAGGTGGATCTTTCACAATTCTCTGGGTTCTTTGGTGGCTCCGAGACTGAGGGGACACAATCCGGGATATTTTCGGCGATCTCAGGGATATTCTCCGATATGTTCAGGATAAGCTCGATTAGGTATCTTGGGGAGGAGGGCAGTAGGTATGGGCCCAAACACATATTTGGTCTAGAAACCAACGTGAGGAATCCATCCAGTTGGACACTTGGCTGGGGTAACATAAACATAACACTAACCAAAACAAGTAGTGGGGGGGAGATGAGATGTATAAGCATAATGCAGAAGGAAAGCATCCTAGTAAAACCAAATCAAGCAACAACGGTAGAGATGGATGTACTATTTTATGATAATGATGCACTATACTCGATGATGAAAGATATACTGTACCGCCAAGAATATAATTTCAACCTCACGGGATATCTTGATGTCTACTTTGCGGGAGTGTGGCTAAGAGGCATAAGCCTAGATTCCCCAATAGCGAGTTTTATGGGCGGGGATGAGGGATCCCCCGCCGGGTTCCTTGGGGGGACTTCTCCTATTGGTGGCTTGCCAATTAGTGGAGGTTCAGACTATAACTTCAGTATAAGTAGCTATGATATATTATCGACACCCCGAGAGGTAATACTGAAGGCTCAATCAACAATAGAATATGACAGGATGCCGATAGCCATACATAATGTCTCTGGCGAAATATTCTACGATGGTACATATGTAGGATCTGTCCAGATAGACAGGATAGACCTATATGGGAATAATGATACAGCAAAAATCCAATGTAGGCCTATGGTGGAGGTCAGGATAAGTAAATCATCACCAGTACTTGGGGAGTTCCTAAATAGCTTTATTAGAGGAGACTGGGCTGAAAATACAGAATTTATCGGCACGGTAGACCTAAAATTCCTCAGTAGATGCTTCCCGAATGTGCCACTAAGAATAGGTGGTGATATGTTTGGTGGTATGTCCTCAGAATCCCTACCTGTGGAATCAATGTCAAAATTCTACACAATTAGGAACATAACGTACATAGGAGAGCGACGGAAGGGTCAGTACGGCGAGTATGTATTGTTGGTAGATGTTGAGATAATAAACCCCTTAAGCTCACCATTAAAGCTGGATAGGATGAATCTGGATATAACGCTGGAGAATCCACTATATCCAGAAAAATTCGCAAACATAAGGCTTAAGTCCCCAGTGGTTATAGGTTCAAAGGGTATTGGGGAGGCGAAGGTGATTGTAACTCTTTATGATAACCAAGCCCTTGACTTCTACCTAAATAGAACAATCAGGGGATATCCAGTAACAATTATTGCCAACGGAGCACTCCGAATTGATATTGGCGGCCTATACATAAATACTACGGAATATAGGACGCGGATAGCATCAACAATGATGAATGCTGTTTCGTCAGCTGCTCAGATACAATACTCGATGTTTTACAAGAGCCTCCAATTATTAAACATTACGGAGCATAGTGACTGGATCGAGATATATGTAAGCGTAAACACATCAATACCATTACCACTCACCATAAACAGGCTTAAGGTGTGGGCAAGCCTTAACAAGGATACGGATGATTACCCAGTAGTATTGGAGGTCGTAGATAGACTTGCGGGCCCAGGCGAAAATCAGGCGTTGATAAGGATAACACTATATAACACATCGAGGGAATTCAGCAGGTTTGTAAAGGGGTTCGTCTATGGAGATAACCAACAACTGTTTATAGATCTATCAATGGATCTAGAACTATTTGGACGAAGATTCGAGGGCGTACAATTGTTTGATATCCTCCTAAACACAAGCCAAGGAGATTCCCAGAGCGCATTTTCAGTGCTAAAATTTGATAACCAGATGGGTGGAGGCCTAAAGAGCCTCAGCTATAATGGAAGAACAATAGTGGACGGCATGGAGGCATATAATTTGACACTAGAACTAGAATTCAGGAATTCCTATGGCCTAACAATAACATTTGGAAACGCAACAATATATATTAGGCGTGATGGACAGAAGGTTGCCAGAATAGACATAAAGAACATAAATACTATTTCTCCATATGGATCCGGTTCTCTTAAAGTGGGACTCTACATATTTAGAACAGCAAAACTTGCTGAATTCCTAGAAGATCTCCTAGTCTATAAAGTATTCGACGCAGAGGTCGAGGGTGAGATCTACATAAGGATATTTGGTGTAGAACTACCGAACGTAAGGTTCATATATAGAATACTGCTCAATCTGGCGAGGGAGTCTGGCGTCTCACAATATTATGATGTAGGCCTCATGTATAACGCCTCGCTCGCGGATATAAGGGTCCTAGAAAATACGGAGAATATCACTCGATTGGATGTAGACTTAGAGGTATCAAATATTACACTTCCAGTAAGGCTATACTATATAGACCTGAACATATCTCTGCCGACATATAGAGAGCCAGCTCTCCGAATACTGATCAACAATACCATAGATGTGGAGGGCAGGGGAGTCAAGCTCTTCCCAGTTAGAGTAACAATACTTAAGAGCGACATTGAACATGTGAGGGAGTTCCTCAGGCTAGCCATAGAGTCCAAACTAAGGGCAATTAATGTGAGGGGTATAACGCATATGGAGCTTTTTGGCGTGAACCTAACACTACCATTTGACCTATATAACCTATCAATGGCCCCAACAACATCGCAAATAGCGGTCGGGGGGACACTTCCAGACATAGCATTCAACATAAAGGAAATACGATATGATGGAGAGACATGGATAGATGGTAGGAAAGCATACGTCCTTGAATTCTCATCAGAAATAGACAACATATTGGGCATCGATATAGGCATCGGCCCTTTCGACATCATGGTGATCCGCGACAATACAGAGGTCGTAGGGATATATCTTGATGAGGAGTACCAAATAAAGCCGTATGACTCATCAATGATAAACATTACGGTAATCTTCTTCAGTGGTGACAAAACATACGGATTCCTAAGAGATCTCATAGAAAACTTCACACTGGACGCTACGATCACTGGGTATGGCAACATAACACTATTTGGCATAGATATACCAAACATAGATGTATCATACGGCATATTTACATCATTCAGAAGGGGCATAGCTGGGGGCTCAATAGGTAGTATTCCACTTCCAGAGATATATGTCTCCTCATACGATATATATGTCATCGGGGAGGATAATGATACAGCATCCATCCTCATAGACGTCAACTTCACCAATAGCTTTATCATACCTTTCACCCTCTGGTGCCTCAATGTCACGATATATAAGCAAGGCGAGAAATCCGTTGATATGGTGGTATGCAAACCGATAGACCTTGAGCAAGAAAACTTATCGATGGAGTTCCAGGTTACAATACACAAAACGAATGCCACAATCCGTCTAATCCGCGATTTGGTGGCTAGGAAGATATCTCAAGTGGATATTATTGGAAGCGCGGAATTTATGTTCCTGGAGTGGAACTTCACGATAGACATAGACTCCAGAAATGTAAGCTATAGCTCCACTGGCCAAGGAGGCGCGGTAGCACCATTGGGCTTTGACAATGTTATCTCATTGATAAAGATAAGGCAAATATCTGATATGGGGCTACGGCTCTACCTTAACTTCAACAATATTGTTAATACAACAATTAGTTTTGGCCATTTATATTTCGACATATACTATAACGACGTAAGAGTCCTCTATGTGGAAATGCCAGAATACTATGAGGTGGCCCCAGACTCCAATGCCACTATGATCATAGACATATATTTCGAAAACAAGAGTGAGACAGGGGAGTTCCTGAGGGAGTTACTGGTTAATAGAACATTCAATGGACGCGTGAAGGGAGTCGCCGACATATTCATATTCGGCCTTAACATAACGAGGCTATCTGTATCTGAATATATCCTAGCATCATTCACTGATACGACTGCGGGGGGAGGTATCGGACCGGGAGCACTACCACGAATACTTTCAATCGAACTACTATCCTCGCAAGATATGGGTAGTTACCTCGAAATAGAGACCAGGATCACCCTAGGGGAATCTCCACTATCTTTTAGACTCAAGAATCTCAACCTTAAAATAGGGAACCGCTATGGGGCTATAGGCGAAATAAGAATAGGGGAAATAAATGCCAAGTATGGACGGAACATAACAGCTGATGTTTTCCTGAGGCTATATGATGCCCAACCCAATAGACAGCTGGAGAAGCTCATACGGGACATTGTGGAGAAAAAACTACTCGATGTAAGTGTTGAGGGTTCAGTAGACATAAACATGTTCGGCTTCGACATCTACGGGGTGCCGATAAACATGTATATAAACCAGACACTAGAAGGGGGGTCGGATGGTAGTTCAATAAGCTCGTTTGTGTTTCCATTTGAGGATCTTATAATATTTGATAACATTGAACAGAAGACATTTGGTCCTAATGAGTTTCTGCTAAATGTAAGCATGATGCTTAGGTCTCCTCTTGATACTAACGTGGTTTTTAGTGATATGAATATATCGGTGCTGAAGTCTGGGACAAGAATGATGGATATTGTTGGAGGGGGAGAATATAGTATTGTTGGAGACAGATACTCACGTGTGGATTTGAATGTCACATTCTTTGATGTACCAGAGTTTCACGATTTTATATGGGAACTCGTGGTGAGGAAGGAGATAAATGTATCGATCATAGGAAAACTCAATCTTGCTCTACTGGGCGCATATATTGATGATCTCGCGATAAACTATACCATCACCACTAGTGGTGATGGGTCAGCAGCATCCACCTATGCACAAAAAATCGTTGGTTTTTCGAGCTTGGGCATGGGTATGTCGGTGAAGAATGTTACCTATCTTGGCGAGGACGGTGTTAGGACGAATACTAGTGTTTTGGTTGAGATTGAGGAATCACCAATATACATGAGGATATATTATGTGGACATAACAGTCGGGAACGACCTTGGGGAGTTCATAGATATCCATATCAACAAAACAGTAGAGCTGAATGTATCGGAGATATCACAACTAGAAATACTCATGTCTATAATCAAGGGATCCGATGCTCTCAGGAGGTTCCTAACAGAATACCTGAGGTACTCCGAAACAACCGTCGATATAGAAGGCAGGGTAAAGTTCCAACTCTTCAGCCCATCAGCACAATATACGACATTTGAGCTTGAGCTCGACATAGAAGACTTCCGGCTCGGCTCCAGTGGAATCGCAGAGAGTACCGGATCCATAATGACTGTCCCATTGACGGGTTCCGTGGAGATATTATCATCGGAAAAAATCGGGGAGGAGGGGGAGGGATATTTGAAAATAGAAATCCAGGTTTCAGCCTCAAATATACCGATACCACTAACAATAAAGAATCTGAATATAACGCTGGCCAATGAGTACTCAGACCAATATGGTCCAGTAATGGAGATGTATATCCCATACGCGGAACTCTATGTTGATAAGGAATCAAGCTTCAACATGACGCTGAAGATCTTTGATAGAATCCCAAATAGACCATTGGCAAAATTCATTAGGGATATTGTGGAAAGGAAGATTCTCGATGTAGACATAAATGGTTCGGTGGACATAGAGATCTTTGGTGTTAGCATTAGTGACGTACCCATAAAAGTCTCAGTAAATCAATCACTAGATAATGGAGAAGATAGTGGGATAAGTAGCGGGAGCATATTCCTACCTGTACAGCAACTATTTGTATTTAACAGTATTAGGCAGATAACAAGCCCCACAAGCACGAGTCCCTATAATTTCGAGATAAATGCGTCACTAAAGAGCCCACTAAACATAACTATCGGGATAGGGGACATCGATATTACTGTGTATAGAAATGATGAACCAGCAATAAGGCTACTAATGCTTGAGTACTATCAGATAAATCCTGATGACTACACACACATGGTAATGAATCTCAAGATCTATGACTCACAGGCGACAAATAGGATAATCACGGAGTTGCTACAGGAGGAGGTTCTTGATGCTACAATAGTGGGTAGAATAGACCTAGACTTCCTTGGAGCTCACCTAGATAACCTAAACCTGAATCTAACTATTCATGAAAACGTATCTTCTTACAGTGAGGGCGTGGGGGAAGCGGTAAGCTTTGCATCGCCATCCACGAGTTATAAGGTATCGGAGCTATCGATGAAGGAGGATAATTATTACTCATATGTTGAAGCTAGAGTGGAGGTGGAGGGCGTACCGATATACTTAGAGATATATCACCTTAACCTAACTTTATCCAATGAGTATGGGGAGTTCCTCAACGCGATAATTAATGACACATCAGTATTATCTCCCTTCGACACAAGCGAGATACATATATATCTCAGATTTAGGAGGGGGTCGCAGGCACTCGAAAAGTTTCTCAATGAATACCTGAAGGAGCCAAGCACGCGTATTAATATAGAGGGTATGGTGTACGCAAAGCTGTTCGGGAAGTATTCTCAATATCTAACATTCGAAATACCGATAAACCTGTCTAACATGACATATACATCTATGAACTCTAGTAGTTCTGGGGGCCCACTAGTACCAATAGACATCACACAGTATCTTGGATTCAAAGCGATGGAATATATCGGCCCATATTACGATGATGACATAGACTGTATGGGATACAGGCTAAACATAAGTTTTGACTTCACCAATAGGCTTAACATAAGCTTTGGGGTAACGGGAGCAGAGTTCCATATCATCCGTAATGATGTGGAAATCCTTTCTGGGATCCTAGAAAGTCTCTACGCTGGAGTCAATGAGAATGTCTCAACATATGCGTTAATAACCCTATATGACCGGCCTGAGACCGCAGTATTTCTACAGGATCTCCTAAACAATTATGAATTATCCTTCACCGCTGATGTATATGTGGACTCCATATCGATATTTGGGGTTACAATAAGCAATATTTCTCTCTCACAGGTGATGAACTGGAATGTCTCTCGCCAGGTAGAGGGAAGCGAAGTACAGTCTAGTGTTCTTTCGATGTTCAACATGACAATAGGTGGAATAAAGGTAATAGGTGAGGATGTATTCCGTGCCGAGATGGAGATAAACATAACAGTATTTAACTCCAAAATCACGGTATATATTGACGATCTAGCCCTCGACATACTTTATAGCGATACGAAGGTGGCCCATGTATTCATAAATGAGCTATATCTCGATACGGAAGAAAACACAACATTCACAACAACCCTCATAATATTCAAGGATAATAGGGAGGCTCTCCAAGGGTTCCTGAATGATCTTCTCGTCCGAAAGAATGTAACAATGGATATTACTGGTGATGCACAAATAAATCTCTTCGGCTCACAATATCTGAATCTTAACCTATCGTTCGAGTACAATAATATTGTGTATTGTGTCGAGGATTACTATCAGTCATTAATGAGTGGGGAAGTCGACACATCCTCGTTGCTTGATGAGATTATAGAGTATTCTGCTGAGGATGTAAAGTGGGAGTTCCTGGGAGAGAACGATACGCATGTCGTAATAAGACTTAGCGAAAAGATACGGAGTTCGCTCAATATTAAGATCTATGACATGCTCAGCTATCTATACATAGAGCCATTAAACGATACCACACTTTTTGCTATCCAAAGACTTGTCGGCGATGTAGATATTCCAGCGGATGGCGAGGGGGACATAACTATAGAGCTTGTATTCCTCAAGAACGAATACCTACAAGACTTTCTTGAGGGCGTACTGCATGAGTGGTCGATAGAGGCTTGGATCGACACGACAATAGATCTCCAGATTTTTGGTGTTGACATCCGAGGAATGAGGGCAGTATCAGTAAGGTACAGCTATATCATAACACAGGACATAATACAATCGATGGTCACGGGCACCGTGGAAAACTATACCAGCACAATGCAGAGCGAGGCCGTATCACTAGAGCCCCTTGGATATGGAAACTGGTATGATTCAAGTGACCTTTATGGTGGGATCGAAGAGGTTGTCAAAAACGTAGCGGCATATGCCGTGAGAATATGGGAGAACGACCCACAATACATAAATGTGTGGAATTATAGATGGATACTACTCAAATATAACCAGAGCATAGGGACCTACGATTTTAGGGTATCCATAAGTGAATTCAGGGCAATAATGGTATTTACGGGAACATACATGGATGGAGGAGAAGCCCAGGGAACAGTCCAGCAGGATTATATCGGCGAAATCTATATTGACAACCTAACATTGCTCCCAGACAAGAATAATACGTTCTACGCATATGTCAGATTCTGGCGCCAGAATAGATTCAATAAC
>CAZVPA010000079.1:0-11798 GCA_964628995.1 uncultured Nitrososphaerota archaeon
CAACATTGCCGGGGGTGAACTATCCATCAGATGTTTCCGAATCATCCAGATACTGGGAGGAAGACATTATTGATAGGCCTCTCAAGCTAAATAAGGACGGGACGATCGATGTCCCAAGGAAACCTGGACTCGGTGTCTCCATCTTGGAGGACGTCCTAGGGAAGTACCAGAAGGAGATTTTTGTTTTCCGGGTCAAATGACCATATCCCCCACTTTTTTAATGTTTTTTGTCTGAGTTGTTGGTGGTGCCGATGGAACGGAAGGCCATGACTGAACTTGAAGCAAAGGAATTTTTGGAGAGATATGGAATACCTTTCCCAAGGCGTGCCATTGCTAGGAGCCCGGGGGAGGCTGTAGAGAAGTCTAGGGAGATAGGCTATCCAGTAGTCTTCAAGATACTGAGCCCAGACATCATTCATAAGACTGATGTTGGGGGAGTAATCCTTAATATAAGGGATGATGTCGGTGCTAGGGAGGCGTTCAATAGGATTATGGAAAATGTGAAATCAAAGGCACCAAATGCTAAGATAGATGGCATACTTATAGAAGAGATGGTTAAGGGGGGTCACGAAGTAATAATTGGTGGTTTGCAGGACCCTACCTTTGGCCCCGTAATAATGTTTGGTGGTCTTGGAGGAATATATGTCGAACTATTCAAGGATGTCACATTTAGGCTTGCCCCCATAGACTATGATGAGGCTGAGGACATGATAAAGGAGACGAAGGGATACGAAATATTGAAGGGATTCAGGGGTATGGAACCAGCAAACATAGAGATCCTGAAGGATCTGCTAGTAAAAACAAGCAAGATAATCGCAGAGAACACGGACATATTGGAGCTTGATCTGAACCCCGTTAGAATATTTAGGGACAGAGCAGTTGTTCTTGACGCAAAAATAATAAGGAAGGGATAGCGTTGAGATATGTTCTGAGGAGAATACCCATCCTTATCCTAGCCACAGTATTCCCATGGTTTTTCCTGACATTTGTGATACCCATCACTGGTAGGTTCATATATATGAAAACACGGGATCTATTCGGCGTCGAGATCCAACTATTGAGATACATATTTGTTGGTTTCGTCTTTTTGTTGTTCCTATTTTTGTGGTATACAGTCGCGGTACTCTACCTTAAGACCATGCTGAAGAGGGTGAGTGCGGAATGATCTGGGAAGAATTAGTCACGATAATTATACTCTGGCTATCCCTATCCATCTTTGTCAGCAAATACATAGTCAGAGAATTCAAGACACACCACCTATTCGCCTGCCTAATTCTTGCGTTGATCTTCGTGGCGGTATGGATAATCTTCAGCATGATTATTGGCTATATCGCACAATACTGGAAGGAACTGGGAAGCATAGGAGGACTAATAAGCCTCATAGTAGCGATGTGGATATGGTTCATCATTGCGAGATCACTAATAGAGACACAAGAATGGAAAATACGTGAGAACGTCCTCTTCGCATCCCTAATTCTCACATACGGGATCTACGCACTATTATTAACAATTATAGAGATTCTACCAAAATAAAAATTAGGAAGGAGGAACCAAAAACCAAAGCACTAGCACGGTGAAAATCAAGGCAAATGTTAAAAGGAAGACGAAGCCAGGGCCGACTTTAACCCCAGGTGTCTCCTCCTCGTAGAATATTAACAAGCCTGCTCCCATCGGAGGTGTTGAGATTCGGTCTTTCTTCTTTTTCTTCTTTTTCTTGTCCCTGCTGGACATGGTAAATCCCTTGGGTTTCTATGATTGGTTATCTTTCTTTTCCGACGAATTGTTGGAATACTTCCTCAACGAGTCTATTTATTTCTTTTCTTCCACCGAGGCAGTTTAGTACTTCTTTTACTCTAGTTCTTAGGGTTACTTCTGTACAATATACCACGCGTGCGAATTCGCGTTGAGCTCGGTTTTCTCCTGTGTAGTCTGCTGCTATGAATGAGCACGCAGCTGCTACGGATAATGGGTCGCGTCCGCTCAGTATCATTTTTTCTTCAACTGCTCTTGCGAGTTCTAGGGCTATTCTTTCACATTGGTAGCTGAGTCTTAGTGAGTTGACGATATAGTTTATGAAGTCGCTGGGTCTTGAAGGAGGTAGTCTTATCTTGAGTGTATCCTTGAATGTTCTAAATGCCTTAGAGAATTCCTTCTTTGGGACTCCTGTTTTTCTGAGGATGTTGTCGAGGGGTATGGGTTTTGATTGTAGTCGTGTTGCGATGTATACCGCGGCGAGGACGAAGGATAGCATGTCTTTTTGTTTTAGGTTTCTTTTTTGGTGAAAGTCGAGAAGTAGGGAGACGGCTTTTTTCTCTATTTCGGGGTGTATTTGGAGCTTGCCTGCGATTCTGTGAACTAGTGATCTTATTTCGAGTATTCGTCGTGATCTATAGTCCTCCACAATACTTGACCCCGTATAGGGTTGGGAGTCTGCTAGGGAGGGATGATCCATCTGTGTTTTAATAAGGCGGCTCTGCTGGTATAGTTCTTCAATATCGAAGAACCTCTGTTCAGACTCCACACTGATTATGTCCTCCTCAAAGACCCGGCCACACCCCGGGCAGACGAGAACATCCATACCATTCACTTCATCCCCCATGAGGGGTATGTTACAATAGGGGCATTTTTTATCTTCTTCATCATACATTGTTATCTCCCAAGAAGCCTCAAACTTTTTAAAGAGTTCAATAGTGATTTATAAATATTTTCTTTCCCACAAGGCAACCATATTGCCCATTAGGGGTGTTGGTTGTTTTCTTATGGGTGTGTACCAAAAATATACTGTGTTATATTTATTTTTACCCTTATAGTTCGGTTTTGGGTATTTGGTTGGAGTGATGGCGAGATGCCTCTGTCGGAGAAGGATGCTGAGGAGTTGCTCAAGAATATTCCTCCCAAGTGGGCGGAGTTTAGGTATAGGGGGAAAAGTCTCAAGGAGCTTTTAACGATGTCCTATGAAGACCTAGCAAAGATAGCCCCAGCACGGGTTCGGAGAAAAATACTTAGGTTCGTTCATGGTGTGGGAGGACTCACCTTGATGGAGAGGGTATTGATGAATAAGATAAAGAAGTATCGAGAGAAGGGCATAAAGAAGCCCATAAAGACGCATTGTCGTGATTTCGTGATACTTCCAGAAATGGTCGGCATGAAGTTTCTTGTACATAACGGCAAGGAGTTTATGGAGGTTCGGATAACCCCCTGGCATATTTTCTATAGGCTTGGGGATTTTGCCCCCACTGTCAAGTTCACGCAGCATGGTGGTGTTAAGAAGAAGACACCAGCCAAGAAGAAGTGATGGTGATACCGTATGGGGAAGAACAGGAAGGGCTATACAACGATATTGGATACACTGCCTAGGGAAAGAATAGCGATAGCGAGGGGTAGGGACTTACCCATAAAATGGAAGCACGCAGTAAATATATGTGACGCCATAACATCAAAGGCAATGTTTATAGACGAGGCAATAGAGTTTCTCGAGCGAGTAATAAGGAAGGAGGAATATGTGCCATACTTCAAACATAGGAGGCACTATGGTCATAGGAAAGGATCCGATAAATGGAAGTGGCCCCAAGGAGCGTTTCCTGAGAAGGCTTCCCGCTACATACTGAAAGTACTAAGATCGGCGAGGGCGAATGCCGAGAATGTGGGTCTTGATCCGGCAAGATGCATTGTCTATGCGATGACGGCTCATAAGGGACGCATACTCAGGAGAAGACCAGATAGGATTGGACCAGGATTATTCAGGGGCTGGAAAATAAAGAGAGGATGCAATATAGAAGTTGTACTATATCAGCTATCAGAAGAGGAGTATGAAAAAGTTATGGGGAAGAAGGAAGAGGGAGTCAAAGAATAGATAGTCTCCTCATTACCTTAGCAATGAGCTCTATTTCCTCATTTGTTAACTCTCGTATTCGCTTTCTAGTGTCTATTTCAGCATCATGGAGATCCCGAATAACTCTACTTGCATGTTTTTTAAGGTTTTTCTTCAATACCTTTTCCAATACCCTATTGGGCGTACTGAACAGAAATGTTGCCACCCTTTTAAATGTTTCGAAATCGACAACATGTTTCCTCCGATGAGGAATAAGCCTAATGAGGGCGGCATCGACATCAGGGACGGGGAAAAAATTCCTCCTTGAGATCTTCGATACGAGCTCAACATTCGCAAAATATTGTATGGTGGCGCTCAATCTGCTTCTTTTTTCTCCGGGTTTTGCCGCCATTTTCTTTGCGTAGTCTAACTGTACTATGAGTACACATACCTCAAATCTTGGGTCACCAAAATATCTTTCTGCCAGCCGGAAAAGTATTGGTGATATTATGTGGAATGGGGGATTTGAAACAATCTTGTTTACATCTGAGGGTAGGTCAATTTCTAGGATGTCGCCTTCGATGAGGACAACTTTTCCATCCGTAATAAATTTCGAGAGCCTATTCCTCAAAACCCGAATTAATTTTTTGTCGATCTCTACGGCGTATACCTTTTTTGCTCTTTCCGCTAATCTTTCGGTGAGAAAACCAAACCCGGCACCAATATCTAGGACGACATCATGTCCGCATATATTAGCGGAGGAGACCTCTTGATCGATTATGTGGGATGCATGTAGGAAGTGTTGAGAAAGTTTCTTGCTTAGCCTTATGTTGTATTGGCGGCATAGCCTAATTATTTCTCTCAACACATAGAAGCTCCTACCGTAACTTTTTTATCTCCCTCCGTAATATGCTCATAAATTCTGTTGTGATATCGCTAAGAGACGCTTTTCCGTCTGGAAACATTATCCTTATGAAATGGGGGCGCCCTATAGCCAAGTATCCATATTCTTCTAGACGTTGGGAAAGCCTTATCAGGTTCTTATTAGATGCCATATAAATTATGTCCACATAGCCTCTCTTATTAATACCGACTCCAATAACAATCCTGCTACTTGGTCTAAGCTGTACAAGTGCTAGGCGTGCGGCGTAGTATTCGACCCGGTTTGCGATAGTAAATCTGATTAGGTTAATCCCTAAGGAAAGAGGTCTAGCCGATTTGCATATTTGTTTTGCCCTACTCCTGACACGTTCAGCAAGAGGAGTGGAGGAATACTCAGTATACCATCTATTTATGTTGCTCCATTCGCTCCGTCTTACATATTCGACCAAGCTTTCACGTATCTTCATATTGCTTAAGAGCCACGCCAGAAAGATTCTTTCTGAGGGGCTATTAGGCTCCAAATTCCCAATAGTTATGTCATATAGGGCGTCCAGTATGTTGTCGGGAATATCGAGATCAAAAACATCCGCAAGAAGGCATGTTACCAATTCAAAACTATCATCACACAACATTATGTTGGAACCAGCACTCTCGGCATTCCAGCCATATTTTGTATTATCGATAATGAAGCATTGACTTAATGATGCGTCTCTTGCTATCGGCGCACCCAAAATTATTGCTTTCCTTGCATATCTAACTCGTAGCACGAATCTATGGGGTAGGTCATATAGTCTCTTAATTAGGCCTAGGGAGAATATACCATCCAATGATGACTGGGAGATTATCCGTAAGTATTTTTGTTCCTGAGAATCAGCCACCACACACACCCACGGAAAAAGGAAAAAAATAAAAATATTGTGGTCCCTCTTTTACGTCGGAAGCATTAGGTGAAGGCATTTGGAGTCGAAGATTAAGGAGGTTCATCAGGTACAGATGCAGATCGAGGAGGAGAAAATAGCAAAGCTACCAGAGATAGTTGAGCTCTATTTTGAGCGTGCTGATAAGCCCGGTAGTGGCGTCACGATAAGGACGACAACAACAGAATTGTTTGAAAACGTGGTAAGGGAGGCGGCAAGAAAATTGAAATTCAGGAATACTAGAGTCGGGGTTCTTGGAGGATCAATGCCATTAGCATTTGTTGGAAAGACCGTTGGTGAAATCATAAGGGAAACATCAACAGTCACGTTCCAGATAGCATCGGCTGAGATGCTGGGGGCCTCCTAGATAGTATATTCAATGTCTTTATACCTTGATTTTCTTTTTCACATCCGATTTCTCTGGTGAGTTGTCGGGAAATGAGGGTATTGCTGGATAATCGTCTTTGGGATAAGATTCTTAGTGATATAAAATCAGATAGGTTAGAGAGGGCGTATTATCTGGTTGGATTGGTGTTTAGGGGGGATATGATAGTATATGAGGCATTCGAGATGAGGTATGTCGAGAGAGGCGAAGTATTCTTGGCCTCCGATCCCATGGGGAGAATCCTTATTACGAACTCGCTTCCGGGAGGTCTGAGAGTGCTGGGGATACTACATAGTCATCCATTTGATAAGAGTAATGGACCACAACCATCATCAGTGGACCTAGAACTGGCGAGGGAGTATGACAACGATATAATAATGACAGTGAACCCACAGGGGTATTCCACAGCTGTCCGATATATCGATGGTGACATAGAATTCATCAATATCAATATTAAGAGGTATTCTTCGGAGCAACCAGACATACTCAAGATAGGTGACACATATTTTGTTGTTCCT
The DNA here is from genome assembly GCA_964628995.1 of uncultured Nitrososphaerota archaeon. Taxonomy (GTDB): domain Archaea; phylum Asgardarchaeota; class Njordarchaeia; order Njordarchaeales; family Panguiarchaeaceae; genus Panguiarchaeum. Next base: position 6,514 of record CAZVPA010000079.1, read on the forward strand.
CGGGAAATGTCGATAATAGAGAGGAAACTGTATGTCCCGAGGATGTTCGCGCAGTATATGTATAGGGTATATATGGCAGGCAGATTTGATGGGTCGAGGATAATACTTCCAGAGTATAGATGGGTATGGATAAGACAGGTGTTTGATATCCCGCATAAAATCTATGTCGATGTGGAGAGAGAGCAGTACGGAATATTTACAGCGACGAGTTTTTCAGAAATAATTGAGGGAGGAGATAGGGATGCTAGTACTTAGATGCGCATACATCGGACTAAAATATCATGGTTTTCAGGTACAACCAGAAGTACCTACGGTACAGGGGGAAATAGCAAAAGTACTTGAAAGACTCGGCTATGAGAAAAACCTGAAATACGTATCTAGGACTGACGCGGGAGTATCTGCCGTGGATCAAATAATATCGGTTAGGATAGTGGATGAGGACATATTGGAGACACTTAATAGGGAACTTCCAGGTGACATAAGAATACACGCATATACGAAGAGGGAGTTCTCAGACCTAGGTATTCTCTACAAGGAATACTGGTATTTTGCCCCCAAATTTCTTCTGGACCGGATTCTCCTGAAGGACGCTATGGAGTACATAACGGGGATGAAGCACAACTACATACAACTAATCAAAAAACCAACCCAAGTAACAATAGGTGATGCATTAATGACAATATATGTCTCGGCGGAGATGAGGAATAACTTCATGATATTCAGGGTTAAGGGAAAGAAATTCCTGTGGGAGCAGGTTAGGAGACTCATAAACCTACTGGTATCCGTCGGCCTTAGGAGGATAAGTATGGAGACATTCAAGAGGATATTGAATGGGGAGCCATATCCAAGTGGAATCCCCCCAGCACCACCAGAAGGTTTGGTTCTATGGAGAATAAGGACAAGACATGATGATGAGTTTAGAACGATAATCCCGAGAAAGGAAATCGAGGATTGGGTATCTAGACATGTGAAAAAAGCCGTTCTGGCGGCAAAGTGGGTACTACCAGCGAGAGAGAGGAGGGTAGGTTATGATTGAGGTCTTTAGGTTCCCAAAGAGCCGGATAATAAGGGGAGTTTTCCTCGAGAGATTAAACAGATTTGCTGGACGTGTATTGATAGATGGAGTAGAGGAACTGGTACATATACATGATCCTGGGAGGATACCACTGCTCAGGGATGGTAGGAGTGTTCTTCTGCTGAGAATCCCTAAGGGTGATCTCCAGAAGAGGAAGACAAAATATGATCTCCTCGCTTTCTGGAATAGGAATGAATGGATCTTTTCCCATTCTGGTTTCCACTCACAAATCTTCGAGAACATACTTAGAAAGAACATACTATGGTTCAGAGGGGAGTTGCGGAAGGAGGTACGTGTAAGGGACTCAAGAATAGATTTTATGGTGAATTCCTCCCTCATAGAGGTCAAGGGATGTACATGGATAAGGAATAACTGTTGTTATTTCTCAGACGCACCAACAAGCCGGGGGAGGAGACACCTGCGGGAACTTGCCAGGTATGTAAAGAGTCATGGTAGAGCATACATAGTATTCCTAGCGTTCTCGCTACATGGGAGATGTATAAGACTTGCGCGGGATGTCGATAGGGTCTTCTATGAGGAGGCTCTGAGCGCGCGGAGGAGTGGTGTTAGGTTCCTCGGACTAAGATTAGTGTTTGATGGAGAGAAAATATATTATGTGGATCTGATTCCCGTCCTCTTCTAGCTGATCAACTCATAGATTGTGGGTGCATCATCAACATAGAATGTCTGTAAGTCCTTCACTATCATGACTAGCCTTCCCGTGGCAGGATGTATAGAGCCAGGCATTCTGAGAAGCCTATTTATGTCTATTGTTACCTTCCTATCTATCCTCGGTAGCCGCTTCAGGACTCTTTCGGTCCATATCTTGTATATTTTTTCCTTGAGTCCTAGTCCGATGAGATTCTGGATTTCTGTGGTTCCTATTTTTCCCAGTATCTTAAATGCTCTCTCTTGCCAATAGAATGGCCTGTTTATGCGTTCCTCTCTTGGGGATATCCAGTCTACGATCGTGTCTCGTGCTTCTTCATTTAGTCTCATAGCCTCTTCATCGGAGATCCATGCATGTAGGCCTCTCCTCCCAGAGAATACCCATGTTATTTTCTTGTAGCCAAAATCCTCCCGAAGCGTCTCATCAATAAAGAGGGCAGCATCCCTAATAAATTCCCAGCATACTCTGCAGACATGATCCTTTCCTTTTCCGCATGTTCTTATGTCATCATAGTCTGTGAGATCTAGGTCGAATATTAACTCCCTACCCAACCACTTTAGCTTTGTTATTGAGACCCCCTGGGGAGGGGGGTCATAGAGGCCCCCTATCATGATCGCATGTGGGACCTCGGTCCTCGCATATATGATCAATTCCTCGGGATTACTAAAGGACGTATTCCTCTTGAAGATCTCCTTTCCATCTCGGTAAAACATGAATCCGATTTCCCTATGTGGGAATGTTGATGGGTCTATTATTTGAAAGAGCTGTGAAAGGGAGAAAGACTTTCTATAGAACTCGTAGAGAGCCTCCCTAGGAATCATGTCTGTTTCACTGTTCATATGGCTAGAATGTGCTTTCTTACACGTGGCCTCGCCTTAACAAGTATCGTCCTGTTACATCCTGGACAAATGATTCTCTCAGTACCAACAATCAGTATGGAATTCTCACCAGATAATGTCCATACCCTACCACAGAATGGGCATACTAATCTGCTTCTGGCGGCATCGGGAATATTCTCTCTTTCCTTCAAGATCCTCACCAACCACCATGTTGTAATCATTATTTTTGGGAATATAAAACTCATGATTAGTATGTGGTGATGATTGTGGAGGGAACTGAATATAGGGAACCTATCGTGCCGAGGCTTGGGGATCTTGTGTTGGGGCAAGTGATATCGGTTGGTGATAAGATAGGAACTATGGTACTTTCGGTATTATTTAGGAGGAGGAACGGGAAGATAAGCATTTTTTCTTTACCTAGGGTATCCCACGCATACATATTTAGGGGGGATGTAGGTATACCGTGTGTCTCGCTGAGTGAGGTTCTTAAAATGGGTGATCTCGTCTTGGGCAGGGTAAAGATAGATTGGTTCAGGCCAGTATTTGTGAGTCTCGAGGGTGATGAACTTGGGGTTGTATCGGCTAGATGTAGCAACTGCGGCATGGTGATCCCTACACCAAGGGAAAGGGAGAAGCTTATATGTCCCGCGTGCAAGGCGATAAGGCGTACGAAGATATCATATCTATATGACTCTATGCTCTGGAAGGAGCTACATGTACTGAATAGGATCCGTATATATCTTCCTGTTCAATAATCCGATATTGTTAGGTTTAGCGGTTTCGTGGTGTTGGTCATGTTTTTACTTGAGTTCGAGGGGAAAAGACTCTTTAGGGAGGGAGGAATACCGATCCCGATTGGGGATATTGCTTCCACACTTGAGGACGCCATAGCTATAGCGGAGAGGATAGGTTACCCTGTTGTACTGAAGCCGCAGATACCTGGGGGGAGGAGGGGGAGGGCTGGAGCTATAAAGTTTGCAGAAAACGAGGATGAGCTCAGAAAGGGTTTTGGTGAGCTTATTCATAGGGAGATCTATGGCAAGAAGGTAGAAAAAATACTTGTGGAAAAGAAAGTAGACATAAAGCATGAGTACTACCTATCGTATATATTGGACTTCTCTAAGGCAAGGCCAATATGTATATTCTCCAGCGAGGGAGGCATAGAGATAGAGGAGATAGCGGCCAAATACCCGGAAAAACTCATGAAGAAATATCTGGATCCAGAGGAGGGGATGACCCCCTACATAGCCTACGAGATCCTTAATAGTGTTGGCATCTCGGGCAAGGATGCGAAAAAATTTGTCCCAGTTTTCCTAAAGTTGTGGGATGTATTCAGAAGCAGGGATCTATTCTTGGCTGAGATAAATCCGCTGGTGGAGACGAAGGAGGGAGAAATACTGGCTATTGATGCGAGAGTTGTGGCGGACGATAATGCTGAGTTCCGCCAGGAATATATTAGGGAGTTCAAGAAGGAGAGGAAGGGTGTGGAATCTATCGAATACGAGGCTAGGGAGAAGGGGATAGCATTCGTAATAATAGATGAGGCGGGGGAGATAGGGATAATAGGTAATGGTGCTGGACTAACACTCGCCACAGTTGATGTTGTTAGGGAACTTGGTGGAAAACCAGCGAACTTCTTGGATATAGGTGGAGGTGCGAGGGCGGAGCGTGTATATGAGGCAATAAGAACATTGCTTAGTATAAGGAGCATAAAGAAGATATTCATAAACATATTCGGCGGGATAACGCGTTGCGATGAAGTGGCGAAGGGTATTGTCCAAGCATACGAGAAATTAGGACTCAACATACCACTAGTGGTGAGGCTGACGGGTACGCTGGAGGAGGAGGGAAGAAAAATCCTTGAGGATGTAGGCATAAAAGCATACGTGGAGATGCTTAGGGCAGCAAAATATGTTGTTGGGTGATGGGGGATGGGGATACTTATAGGGAAAGAAACAAGGGTCGTGGTTCAGGGGATAACTGGACGGGAGGGCAGTTTCCACACAAAGCTAATGCTCGAATACGGAACAAAAATAGTTGCCGGTGTTACTCCCGGGAAGGGGGGAATGGAGGTTCATGGAGTTCCAGTATATGACAGTATAAAGAGCGCTATGAGGGAACATGAGATTGATGCAAGTATCATCTTTGTACCAGCAAAATTCGCACCAGTAGCCGCTATGGAGGCAATAGACGCGGGCCTTAACCCAATAGTAATAATAACGGAGGGCATCCCAGTATGGGATACACTTAGGATAGTAAATAGGGCTAGGAAGAAGGGAATAACAATAATAGGGCCGAACTGTCCAGGAATAATTGTGCCAGAGGAGTCAAAAATAGGAATAATGCCTGGGCATGTCTTCAAGAAAGGGGACATTGCGATCATATCGAGAAGTGGCACATTGACATATGAAATAGCGCAAGTATGTACACTAAATGGACTAGGACAGAGCGTCGTGATAGGCATTGGTGGGGACCCGATACGTGGACTAACAATACCTGAGGCCCTAAGACTTCTAGAGAAAGACCCAGAGACAAGAAAAATAGTGATCATTGGAGAGATCGGAGGAACAGAAGAAGAGGAAGCAGCAGAATTGGTCAAAAAGGGCGAAATAACAAAGCCAATAGTCGGGTACATAGCTGGATCAACAATAAAGAGAACAGGAGTATCAATAGTAAAAATACTAGTTGAGGATGTAAGAGA
>CAZVPA010000080.1:0-11448 GCA_964628995.1 uncultured Nitrososphaerota archaeon
TATTCACTCAACCCATACCTATCATGCGATTTCGGCTGTGTGTACTGCTATATTCATGGCGGCAGATATGGTGGCTTCAGGAAACTGTCAGTGAAGATTAATGCCCCAGAGCTACTAGAGAGGGAACTAGCGCGGAGAGCCAGAGCAGGCCAATATGGTTTTATAGCGTTGGGTTCCGCCACTGAACCCTGGATGCGTATCGAGGAGAAGTATAGGATCACCCGCGCATGTCTGGAGGTTATAGCCAAGAGGAAATTTCCAGTCCACTGTCTAACGAAATCAACCCTGATCCTTAGGGATACAGACATACCGATGCGTATAGATAGACACGCAGTATTGCCGGAGGATCTCGCCCCCATAGGCCACGGGGTATTGATAACGTTTTCTTTCTCCACGCTTAATGATGATATAGCGAGAATATTTGAACCATTCGCACCAAGCCCCAGAGATAGGATAGAGGCAATCCGTAAACTGAAGGATGAAGGGTTCCTTGTCGGTATGGCGTTCATACCCATACTGCCCTACATATCCGACTCTATAGACCAGATGGAGGAAATGGCTAGGACAGCCCGCGATCTGGGGGTCGACTACGTATTCTTTGGGGCTCTAACACTGGATGAAGGAGGAAAAAGGATATTCTTCGATATCCTACGTAGACACTTCCCAGAGAAACTAGCGAAGTACCAGAAACTCTACGCAAGCGGGAACATACCAAAAAGGGAGTATACACGCTGGCTATATGGGAGGGCGGTATCTATATGTAGAAAATATGGTGTTAAGCTTGGTATAACGGGTAAAATTTAGACTTGGCTAAGGTAAATCAAGAAATCAATATGTTGGGAAGGGAATATGCAGGGAACATAAACTGGTTATGAAGTGCTCGTGGGGCTAATATGGTTCGGGTGATCTAATTTAAATATCTTTGTTTACATTATATTATATGAAGAATGCTCTAGAATTATTTTGAGTGATTTTAATGCGGAATGATCCCGCTATGAGGGGGGAGGGTACAAAAAGGAAGTTCTATCAGGTGACCATAGATTTTGTTGTGTCAAGGAAAGGAGGTGCGGGGAAGACATTGTTGTCCTTACTGAAGCATGATCTTAGCTTATTGTGGTTTGATCAGAGCATTGGTGTGGATCTTAATGATATGAACCCCGATTTCTCGAGAATATATAATAGTATACTCGATCTATATCTGGCCCTAAGCCGGTCAGATTATATCTCGGGGGCTATATCTTTCTCGGAGTCCATATGGGATGAGCGGAATATCCCTAAATATATATTCAGAAGGTCTATTCAGATCTCCATGTATGATTTTACACATGGGAGATACACGCGGAGATTTAACCATATATGTAGGCTTGTTAATCCCCAACAATACAGACAGAAGGCTACTTCTCGATTCACATATTCTATCAAGCAGTCATTATTGGAGTTTAGTAGTATTATGGATATAATGATCAGGAGCTTACCGATCAGTGAGGCTGACAAAAAACTCTATGTTACGGTGGATACCAACACAGCTTTCTATCCTCTATTGATTTTTTCTGATGCAGAACAGACCGTAAATGATTTGGTGGGTGCCTATCCTATAGTGAATTATTTAAATATAGAGGCTCTGGAAAGCTTTCATGATACCTTAAAGAGTTTTATAGATGGTTTGAGAAGTATCTCAAAACATGTCAATCTGTCAATAACATATATCTTACCCCTCGAATTATTTGTTGGGGGGCCCGATGAAGCCATCGAGAATATAGATCATGAGTTTGGTCTCCTCAAACAGCTATACCAGCTGGGTGGCTCAAGGATAATAGTACACCTTGTCGCAAATATGTATGTTCCTATCATACGAAAGTTGCTAAAGAGAGTGCTTTCGGAGATAAAAACAATACAGAAGTATGCTGATGAGCTATATAGAGATACGAAGTCTATCCTAGACAAGGGTCTCTTAAGTCTAGATGATCAACAACAGATATTCATTAGGCTCCTCGGGATGGATCTGCGATTAGATGCTTTTAGTGGGCTAAAAGAGGTCGAGTTAGATAGGTGTACGGCTCTATCAAGACTTCTCGTGCTTTACTATTTATTACTTAGAAGTAGGGCTTTTAACTTTAGTGTTATGCCCATATATGACTTTGATTTATCTCATATCATAGAGCTTCTTCGATCGCCCAGCTTTGGGATGTATCTCCTTGGGACTCTAACTAGTTTAGATGCACTAAGACGATTTAGATCAGATATTCTAACGTATGGTTTGTTCCTATCCCTACTGAAGAAATCAGGCCTGAAGGAGATTTCGGAGATAAGTGAGGAATCCCTATCTGGCACAACCCTATTCTTTGAGGGCTTCACGAGTAGCATTATGAGGTTTTTAAGAAGAGTTGGTGGATGAGAATGATAATCGACATAGTTACCGCTAAAAAGGGAGGGTCGGGAAAGACTCTGGTTTCTCTTGTAAAGTTTGATGTAGCTTTCAGGGAAAAATTAAACATAGCACTTGTAGACATGAACGATATGAATCCAGACTCATACCTTATCAGCACCTCTATTCTTGATTTTTATGAAGAGAGGGGGCTTATTCAGAGAGTCCCGGAGGAAGATTTGGAAAAGTATACGGATTATAAACCCTTCTTTATCCTTCATGCCTATAGGCTCATTAACCAACAATCGGGGCATACTCAGAATATCCTAATAATCAAACCGCGATATGTTATCGGAGAGGACGACCCCCTAAAACTGAATAAGTTTTCATCATTAGATACATTTATTCTTCTCTGGAAAATAACCGAATTTCTTTCTGTGAGCAATCTAAACATAGATTATGTTGTTGTGGACACAAACATGAGCTATGAGGCACTTATTCCATGGTTTCTTGAGGATGAGGAAGCCAGCAACAAATATTTCTCGCTCTTCTGGACAGACTATATTTTGGACGCGGACAATAGAGACATACTTTACCAGATACTTAAGGCGAAAACAGTGGAGATATTGAAAAAGAAAATAATTCTAACAATTATTTTTCCTCTCTCGATGTTGATTAGGAAATCCGCAGCAATGGATGAGATAGATAAAATCAGCAATGCCATGGAGGCTATTAGAAGGATAAAAGAGAAAAATGGTGTTGGGGCTGCTAATGGTCCATACATCAATCTTGTCATAAATGCCTATATTCCGATTTATCGTAGGATTTCCCTTGGGAACTACTTAAGGTATCTCATAAGATCTGTGTATAGGAAGCTAAAAAGACTCTCAACACAAAAGATCAATATGAAGGAATGTGAAGGAGGGAACGGCATTAAAGATATAGAGTGTATAAGAGCGATAATCAGTAAGGGGATCAAAGACAGAAAAATAAGTAACATAAATGATATGTTGTCTGCACTTAGATCAAATTTAATTAGCTTATTTGAGATGATTGAGAGGATCGAACGTAAAATCGATATTAATAACTTTTTTGTTGCCCCAATATATAGCCATGACATATCAGATATGATCTTCCGGCTTAGATCTGGCTATAAAGAACTAAAAGAGTTAGGCCTTAAGGTAAAAAAACTTAGTCATGAGGAAGGTCTGATCGAACCAGTATGGAGGAAATTCTTGGCACTAATTGATATTGTGAAGGAAGAAACAATACCACCAGAAATGAAACATATGTTGGTTAAGGCACATCTCGTAGGAGGATATAGCAGGAAATTCCGAGCTATGCTCCAAAGCCTAATAAGCGAACGTGTGTGAATACTCGCTCAATTCTTGGTTTTATTTCTCAATAATAGTGCTACCAATGATTAAGGGATTGTTCCTCCTATAGCAAATTTAACCTATCATTACGAGCTCGTCAAGGGGTTCTTCGATTAACACGTAGCCTCTTCTACTTATATTTAACTGGAGAGACTCATCAAAATCTATTATGAAATGTGGCGCCCTATATATAACCTCGAGACAAGCCAAGTTTATGATTTCGAATAGTATTATAGTCTCAGCGATCAGTATTGAGAGGGGGTCAGATGAATATATCACTACTAGTGCATACATAAGGATGATGATCAATTTATATAATATACGCCATGTAGGAAACTCTAGCTCCTTATCATAATTGAACTTAAATCTGTTGTCAACCTTCGATTGGAGGTATCTATCGATCTCTGGTGTACCATACAATATATCAATGATGAACATTATTGAAACTACAGCTATCAAGACGCTGATCCCAAAATAATTGCTCCAATATACTACGGAGAAGCCTAGAAAGATGAATGCACTACACAATATAAGTCCCTTCAGAAAAACACTAATTTTTGTCCTAGCAATGGAATATATTATAACTGCCAACATAACAATCATTAGTGTTCCAGCCATCCGGCATAGAACAACATATATATCAATTAGCGAGTAATATAGTTGCAGTACTCCAAAGATCTGTATAAAGAGATTTATTAGGGAGGTCAGAGAGATATATACTAGCGTTCGAATAGCCCTCAAGCTATTACCAGTAACGATACCATGCTCAGTGACGTATCTAAGTAAACGGTCAATATAATATTGATCATCCTCCAGTTTTCCACTTAACTGGTCCATAATTTCTCTCAACTCCTTACTCCTCATCTCGGGATCTCCTATTTCCTTTAGGATGAGTAATCGTTGGTAATGCTCATCGATATCTCGATGAATTTCGATCCTGCCTGCAACTTTATTATACCACTGTAACTCCAGAAATATTGGCCAATAGATTATAACGAGGGAGAGGACAACTCCTTTAAGAAAATTCATTAATGATGTATCAAGTATGCTGGGCCTACCCCAAGCCCCTGTCGTGTGTGCGCCGATTGTTGATGGGAAATATATTTTTATCAGTATGATAAAGTATGTTAATATTATTGTTAGTAATAGGGGCATTATGTAGAGGGGACTAAATTTATGTAAATCAGAGCTGTAGACATCCCCACCAATGATGTCGATATTTGGATACATACGTATTGTCCCACTAAAGACGCCATCGATATATACATAGGACTCATGTGTTAGTTCTTTAAAGCGTATTCTAATAAAATTGACGGCGTAGAGATATAGAGCCAATACAAAACTGAAATATATTGTTGAGATTATTATAATAAACGATCTAGGGGATAACTCCGTTATGTATAGTGATGCGAAACCAAATATGGGTGCAAAAAAGTAGAAGCATATCATCGAGACCGTCTCTAGGCTAACCATATATGCTACATCTATACTGAACATTGCTATGGATACCTCTGGTGGGAGATAATTTAGGGAAAACAGTACCTCCATGAGCATTATGAAGGTACCAGAAATAATACCCAACACCACATTTATTGCTTTCCATCTAAACTTTGTAATGATGAGCCTCCTAAGGTTTTCTTTTATACTTATTACTAGGTATTCGTATTGGTCACCATGTTTTTCTAAGGAGCCAACATTTTTGGCTGAATATATGAGGACTGCCTCTAGAGTGAAAAGCACGACATTGACAACGATCAATATGATAAGAAAAACTATGGGCATGCCCACATATATATTGTTAAAGAAGGCAATTATTACTGGCTGTATTGTGCTCTCATAACCATCATGAAGAACATTTATTAATGGTGCCCCAATTATTATCATTAATAATCCATAAAGTGTCATATTGAGTAGAGTATTGTTGGCTTTAAGAATTATGGAGAGTTCTTTTACTCTTGGTATCAATAGTAATGTCACCAAAACTAGAAGTGTCACTAAGAAAACAGAATATGTTATTGTAAGCATCGCCCCGAGGGAAAGACCATATGTTGGTCCCAATATCGGCACAAGTACTAGCGCGACCAGCGATAATAGGAAACCATTGGCATTTAGTTTCTTAAAGGCCGGTTTTTCTACTGATTCGTAAATATCATAAAAAGTATATTCTCCCTCCTGTTGGGATCCATATCCCACAAGCAATCCTTTTAGTTTTTTCAAAAAATTTTTTCTCTTGTTGGGATCTTCATAGACCGAAGAATATACTAGTAGGTAATATGCTAGTCTTTGCCGTCCAGTATCCAGATAGGCGGCTACAAGGATTATGGTTGACACCGCAAACAGGATATTAAGCATGATTAGTGCTTCAAAAGATGCAACATCCTTGGCTAGGTAGAACCCTAGAGCCTCCAGAAAATAAGCTATAAGTAGCCCCTCATAGTCGGCATATCTATAAATTATTGCGAATAGTATTGTTATGATAATTGTTGGTGCGAAAATTATACAGGATAGATAGAGTAATGGCTCCGCTAGGTGTCTAACATCCACAAATAAAAGGCGCAAAAATAGCATGAATACGAGAAATAAAAAGGCGATAATACCCCCCACAATAATAGCGAGAATTATACGATAATATCCATCAGAAGCTTTTTTCAAATCTACATGGAGAGCTAAACCAGTTTTTCTATTCCCACCAACATCACGCTCATTATTGCCTCTTTCTATCGGGTGATTTATGAGCCTACTTAGGTGTTCCCTATATGTAGCAAGACGTTTGCGATATATAGTCCAGGCCTTTCTTAGGAGTAGGCTTACAAGAAGTATCGCGATTAGTATGATGACAATATTCATCGAGCTTAGAGGTATAAAGAGTATATAAAGTATAAGTGGTAGAGAAACCCATATGATGAATAGTGTAATGGAGTAAACCCCAAAACTATTTCTTAGCTTCCTGTTAGAACAAAGGAAGTCCAGATTATACTTGAAGACAAGCCGTGTTGGATAGTAGAGCGATGGAGGTTGCATCCATATCACACCGCTAAGGGGTAGGCATAGACTGCTAAAAACACTAGTATAAGATAAAATTATATGATTTTTAAATTGTGTGTGTTATATTGCATTCTACGGATCTCAAACTTATTTTTCGATATAACCTATACCAGAGCTAGGAGACAATTTTGAGGTCTTTAAAAAGAATGTTTTTATAGATGCATTATGGTGTCGGGTTAGTGATTTGGATGTCTAACCAAACACCGTACTATGACATATTAATAATGACATTACCGATCATTAGTAAGCAGAGCACAAAGCCCGAACAGTTTGATTTAAAGCTTTTAGACGAGCGTAACATAGTATTTCACGAGCTCAAGGAGATGAAGAATTTCTTGAACGAAGTAATACCAACAATTTTATCTAGCGGAGAAATACGGGGGAATAAACCACTCAGTTACACAAAAGTTGAGATCACAAGAAAGAGAACTTGGAGATTCAAGTGCTCCTGCAGTCTGCCAAGGAATATACAGGGATTTTTTGTCCAAAGGATAAATAAGGAACACATCGAAAATGAATTGAAAGAGATAATAAACGAGGTCGCAGAAGCTCACGATATCTGTCTACACCACGGACCCGAGGTTAGGATCACGACAATGCCTCCATTTTTCGTGTATCCATCTGAAGAACAGGAGAAACATTTGATCACGAATGATTTCTTCAAACAATTTGCGTTAGTCGCGATGTATATGGAGATAAGGCCTCCTAATGCACCCCAGATAGGTAAAAGAATAAGATTTAAGCCATACACAATAACGAGAAGTTTGTTCAAGATTGGTTATTCACTGACGGACCGTCTTCGTACCCCAGGCATCATGGTCAGTGCATTAGGTGACATTAGGCCTAGTTTTGTGATGCTTTTGAAGGGGAATGATCAGATCTCCATAGCACCTACTGGTATACATGCTATTGGTGTGACTGCGGACAGAGGCAGAATTATACTAAATCTGGACCACTTCTTGACGGTGACGCACTCAAGCAGGATTGATGATTCTGACTTCGTTACCAGACTTATTGATTTCTATTCTTTACCATTCTATAGCCCCTCAAAAAGTGCGGATCTTAAAATATGGTTATTAAACCTTTTAATAACACTACTGTTTAATAAGCCATTAAAAGAGGATTATAAGGGGGCACTTAGGGAGGATTTTATTTCGATATTGAAAAAAATGTATCTAATTAGGGCCTCTTATGATATTGCTAGGCAAATTTTTGAACAACGAAGAATCTGGGAGTTAATGAGAAAGCTTCAGGAGACCGAGAAGAGCCTGGTTAATAAACCAGCTGAGGGCCTTACCATCGAGGATAAAATACTCTTAGCAGCGATCTTCATAGTCCATATTCTAAAAATTGAGCGTGAAGTACGATTGGTGGATCTCGAAAAAATACTGAGATGCCTAGGGGCATTGGATATTGATGATATTTCACTGTTACTATATCTGTATGACCTAATAATGCTCCTCATAGAGGCTCCTCGAGACATAAGCAAACTGGCACCAAAATCTATATATAGAATCAACCTGTTTGAGGGAGTAGATCTGAATCCAGCTTTTGATGTGACTATAGAGCGGCCATCAGGAAAAAATGTATCCATCGAAGAATTCGAGGAGAAATTCTTTGACATAATTTTACATGCCACCAAAAATGTCGTCTCGGAAGTTCATGCGATAAAATTCATCAAGATGGAATTCCCAAGACAATCTTTATTCCATCGGGTTGCCTCCTATTTATATCGAATAGGTAAAAAACACACTCGAGTAATGCTCTATGTTAGATATCAGAGATTCCTAAATGGGATCCCGCTCCCAATGATATATCAATCCACCGCATTATCAACAGAAAAACATCTACAACCCATGATATTGGGCGTATGCATTGATCCTAGAAGCAAAGCTTTTGTTAAGGATCTATTGGATGAGGTATATATAAGTGGAGGACGAGTTTTCGCTTCACCCGAGAAACCATTCAATATCGGGATAAGAGGTTTTAGCAAGTATTCACCCGATAATTTGAGATCTATAGCGAGTCATATAAAGGATATCATTAGGTCTAAGATCAATCGCATTAGAGAGTATTTTTGGAGAAATGAGAAGAATGTAAATATAGTTTTAGTTACTATTCCTCAGGTTGGGTGATTTTTATGCCCTACCAGTTCTTTATTTTTGGGTATAAGGATACTGGAAAAACTAGTCTATCTACCCAGCTCTGGCAGTTTCTTGTTTATCTATCTAGGGAAGAGAAAGACCTTAAGGGTTTTTTCACTGATGTTATTCTCAATGTTAGTTGGGGGCCGACGCAAACAATATCCTATGATAAGCTTATTCTGGATATCAACAGACGTATAAGCATACTGATATATGCCGCAGGAGGCGGAATGTATTCGCAGGTACAGGAATATCGCTTTGACCTTCTTGATCTCGCAACAAAGTTCTCAAACTCTGAGGATCCAATAGCGATAGTGTTTGACCCAAGGATAATATATTTCGATGAAATATTTAGGTTATATTCGGAGGAATCTGAAATCCTACCAAGCTATAGAGCTATCTTCTTTAATGAGGTGAAAAAAGAACTACAGCAGATTTTTGGATACCTCAAAGAGAGGAATGCGTTGAATCGTAAAATAATCTTCATAATGAACAAGGGCGACTTCCTCGTCGATCTAAATAAAGGAGAAAGTGAAATCCTTGAAAAAACAAAACGATTTATCGATCGAACCCTTGGGGATACCTACCTGAGGGATATACCTCCCAAAAATATAGCCTATGTAGTCACCTCAGCACTCATTGGAGCCATAGAACTACATAGCCTAATAGAGCAGGGAGAGTTCTCAAAATTCAAGGCTGGGACACTCGAAGAAAGTATTAGCTTAAAGGATAGAATAATCGAAACCATAAAGAACTCCCCAAAAGGATACAAGGACTATTTACTCGAAAAATTAGAGAACCGTGATGTGCGCCGATACATCAAAAATAGTCTGAAAACGATAATGTCGATACTCTGTCCCAGTGAAGTAAAATTCAGGGAAATCGAACTTTATGACAGATTCATCAATTGGTATGTAGAAAAACTCCAATCCTAACCCTACTTTTTAATGCATCTTTTTTCCAAGCGATTTGTAGATATTGATATATGGACACTAGATAAAGACGCCATATTCTTCCCTGATTAACGGACTTCTCCCCCGTATAATCTAGACGACCTTAAGTATTCCAGTACTCATTTAAAGATGGAAATTATTTATTTTATGTGAATTCACATATTTTGCATAGGTGTAGATTATGCCGAATGTAACCATATCTCTACCAGCGGATGTGTATGAGAAAATGAAAAAACATCCAGAGATCAGATGGAGTGTTGTTATTGCCAGATTTCTGAGGGAGTATATCAGGAAACTCGAGAGAAAACATGAGATAAGCTCACAGGAGCTCCTGGAGAATCTTGGAATAAGAGAGGATCTGGAATCAATCCCCGACAACATAGCAATAATGTATGGACTAGGCATGGTGAAGAAGCGTGCGAAAAGAGCTATACGACACTAACGTACTAATAGACCTATGGGGAAAGAAGAAGCGTGATGTCACCGGGTATACCACAATACTAAACATCATAGAATTCCCCAAAGCACTATTAATGCCAAACCTCATCATACTTTATCCGACAATCGATGATCTAAATGAAGCAGTAAAGATATCGAAGAAGTTGATGGAGATAGGGAAGCCCGTGGGCGCAGTAGATATAGTGGTCGCATGTATCGCAATCAGAAATAATCTGAATCTAGTAACAATGGATTCTGATTTCGAAAATATAAAACTTGTCAAGCCAGAATTCAACGTTACAGTTATTAAAGAATATTAGAGACGAGATCCTCATAAGTCACTAGACATCGGATTAGTTGATGGGATTAGAAGGGATTAAAAGAAGATCTAGGGCTTCTTGGACGATAATCATAAAATGATTTTTTGTTCATGATATCAGTGTGGGGGTGATGTGAATATTGTTGAGGTAGTAATAGTCAGAGGAGATATAACGGATATAGAGTGCGATGCGATTGTTAATCCAGCAAATAGCCTGATGATAATGGGGGGAGGTGTTGCTGGAGCAATAAAGAGGAAGGGAGGAGCAATAATAGAGGAGGAGGCTAAAAAACGCGCGCCCGTACCTGTCGGGGAAGCAATAGCCACGACTGCTGGTAGGCTCAAAGCAAGATATGTGATACATTCCCCAACAATGGAGAGGCCAGCAATGAGAACAACACCCGAAAAAGTCGTTAAAGCAATAAAAGCAGCACTCGATCTCGCATGCTCAATGGGGCTAAGGGAAATAGCATTTCCAGGAATGGGAACTGGAGTAGGGGGACTATCACCCCTAGAGGGAGCAAAAGCATTCAGAGTAGCAATAGAAGAATTCATGGAAGAGAAAGAGTGCCCCCTCAAGAAAATAATACTTGTGGCATTTACTGATGATTTTTTCAGAGCACTGGTTGATGTATTAGGCGGTATGCGGAATGTACAGATACATGACTAATTAACCTTGGGTGATCTAGAGCTATACCAGGAGAAAACTCTGCTAACCAAGGAAAGATATGACCAAAAAACTAATTAGAGTTATCAGAAACGCTCCTTTTGCTTCGCAAGGAGATATGCCCCGTAAAAATTGTGACGA
>CAZVPA010000081.1:0-11424 GCA_964628995.1 uncultured Nitrososphaerota archaeon
ATAACATACCCAGCAAACAACACAGTAGTAAGCGGGACAATACAAATAAACATCAGTAGCAACGACATCCACAATGATACCACATGGCTCGTGATTGATGGCAATGTTGTCCAGATATGGAGTGGTGCCGGCGACTTCGTCTGTAGTTGGGATACCACTGGTGTTGTTGATGGGACACATGAGATCATAGCGTATGCTAATGATACCGCCGGTAATGTTGGTAGCTATCGTATCTTGTTGGTTATTGATAATACTCCTCCATCCGTGGTTATTACTGCTCCCACGAACAATAGTGATGTTAGTGGTACTATTAAGATTAATGTTAGTAGTAGTGATATCCATAATGATACCACATGGCTCATAATTAATGGTACGGTTGTCCAGACTTGGAGTGGTGCTGGTAACTTCACGTATTACTGGGATACAATACGGTTTGAGGAGGGAGTATACATCATTGTTGCTTACGCTAATGATACTGTTGGTAATGTTGGTGTGTATAGGATTATCGTGAAGGTACAGAATGTACCAATAGTCATCATCAATTCGCCAACCAACAATAGTATCGTAAGGGGGGTTGTGGTAATAAACATAACATCATTCCATACATCTCCATCCAATACGTGGCTCGTGATTAATGGTACTGTTGTCCAGATATGGCTTGGCACAGGTAACTTCACGTACTATTGGGATACTAATGGATATGGTGATGGAATATACGAAGTTGTTGCCTATGCGAATACAACCTATGGAAATACCAGCAGTTACCGTATCCTGCTTGTTGTTGATAATACTCTCCCTGTAGTCATCATTACATCTCCTACAAACAATAGTGTTGTTGGTGGTGTTGTCCAGATAAGCATGAGTAGTAGTGATCTCCATAGCGATACTACTTGGATCGAGATCGATGGCAATGTTGTCCAGACATGGAGCGGTGCCGGAGGCTTTACGTATGATTGGAATACCACTAGTGTTGCTGATGGGACACATGAAGTAATAGTATATGCCAATGATACTGCTGGTAATGTCAACAGTTATCGTATCCTGCTTGTTGTTGATAATACTCCTCCATCCGTGGTTATTACTGCTCCTGCAAACAATAGTATTGTTAATGGTGTAGTCTGGATCAATATCAGTGGTCTGGATCCCCATGGAAATGCTACCCAGCTCATAATTAATGGTAGTGTTGTTTGTGCTTGGTCTGGTGCGGGTAATTTCACGTATGCTTGGAACACAACGGTATGGAGTGATGGTGTATATGTTGTAATTGTTACTGTAAGTGATTGTGTGGGTCATACAAGTAGCTACAGCATCCTGGTTGTTGTTGATAATACACCACCAGAAATAGTCGTCTTGAGTCCCGCCAACAATACTGTAGTGGGTACACAGCATGTCGATATTAGTTGGTACGCATCCCAAGATACTATCATGTGCAACATTACCGTGAATAACACACTAATTTATAGTGGTGGGGGGTACGTATCTCAAACATTATCACTTAGTGATGGCACGTATATTATATCAATTGTGGCGATAGATAAGGCTGGAAATATTGGGATAGTAAAACTACTACTAGTGGTTGATACAACGCCACCCATATTAGTCATTACAAGTCCAGGGGATGGAGAGTACCTAAACATTAGTGAAGTACATATCAGCTGGGTACTAGAGGAGAGAAACTTAGACAAAGTTGAAATGAGGGTTAACTGGGGTGCCTGGATTAATGTTTCCAATACTGGATGTATACTGAATCTTAGTGACGGAGCATATATTGTGGAGGTTAGGGCGATCGATAGGGCTGGGCATGTCGGCACGGATAAGATTACATTTACTGTTGACACAACACCGCCAACAATAACCGTGATCGAACCAGAGAACAATAGTATTGTAGACGAGGAAGAGATAACAATAAGGCTAAGCGTGGCAGATAACTTCGAGGTCGACAAGATATTGCTATATGACGGAAACAACTGGAGGGAGATCGGTGACAGGATAAGCGTGAAGTTGAGGAGAGGTGAAAATACATATAAAATCAGGGCGGTCGATAGGGCGGGAAACAGTGCGATCGTAAGCATAGTAATTAGGTATGAGCCCCGCATAGGACTCGACAATATTATACGTATTGGCCCAGTAAACATACTGTTGATGATCGCGATTATAGGGGCGATTGTGGGTATTATCATTATTAGGAGGAAAAAACAGAGGGGCATTGGGCCCGAGCTTGAGGAAAAACCCATAGGAGAAACTGGGGAGGAGGTGGTATTATGAGGGGCCTAAGCCTAATAATAATCCTCCTACTCCTGCTCCTAATTTTTCCAGCCAACAATACCATCCATAGGGTACAGGAAAAAAATAGGTATGTACTTGATCCAAGAAATAGTGGATCGAAACCAATAGATACGGCAAAATCATCTCTCCAGCCCATAACAACCCAGAACAAACCAAGGAGGAGAGAATTTAGGATAATGCAGAGCCCAACCACCATAAATTTTGAGGAACGAACAACCCTGAGGAGAATAGATGATACACTCTATGCCAGACATGACCAATCAATAGTATTCTCGCTTTATGCTCTAGATAATGACGGACTCAAACACATAAATGTCACTGTAAACGGGTCGGTTTGGCTACGTATTATTTATGTTCCTGAATCCTCCGGATGGGGCGCGACTGCTTTAATGTGGAAAGATGTAACTTATTGTTGGGAAAACCGTAGCAACTACAATTATGAGATTTATGTAACAATAAAGCTTGTCCTGAAGGGTAGCGTGGAGGAGGGAATTTACCATATAGAGGCGGTTGCCATTGATGTAAACAACGATACCACATCAGAACTACCATACTATGTCGAGAACTATACCGCATATACCATAAACTATTTTGTATTCGACTATACATCGCCAACCTGTATTATCCTGGATCTCAACGCCATAAATACTATGGATGGTGCGACAAAGGACATAACGCTGATAGACCCTACCGATAGGGCACAGTTCGTGATATCTGCCAGTGATAATTACTACCTGTGGAATATAAGCATATCATATACCTCCGATGGCATAAGCTGGGAGGAGGGTAGTATAGAGTTCGATGGAATGAACTATATTGCTACGATTCCACCGCAACACCCAGGAAACATCACATATAAGATAGTTACTGAGGATGCCGCTGGTAATTTATATGAAATATTAGATTACTATGTTGTACATGACCCCTATGCACCAAAGATCCATAATATTTCCTACGAGAACACATATGTTATGGAGGATATCATGGTTCTCCTGACCGTGGTGGAAAATGCGAACAGTAGTCTTGTGGAGGTGAATTGTAGCGTTTATGTGAGTAGTGACAATATTTCCTGGATCTATTTTGGTGACATAGATCTAGAATTCATTGACTATGCCGACATAAGCATTAATGAGACCGTTAATGGAGAGTTAGAAGTTTGGGATAATGCTACGATATGGAAGCTTAGCCTTAGGTTTTCGAGTTGGACCTATGTTAAAGTGGACTTGTATATCTATGATGTTGGTGGCCACACAATAAGGAAAACAGTATACTTCGAGGTTAAGAAGAGACCGGTGAGAATCATTGCTGATAATGTGACTACTAGGTATGGTGACTGGACAAATGTTGATATTGGCATTATTGACGGCCTAAATAACTCATTCATATCCCTATACTTTGAGCTATATCAAGACGACGACCTACTATACGGCGGGTATAGTAACAGTACTGGGAATACTACGCTTCAGCTTAGGTTCCTTAAGGTCGGAAACTTCACATTAACCATTATTGTGTATGAGACCGACCAGTATGCCTATGTGGAGAAAAGTATTGCCGTATGCGTCCTGAAGGAAACCATATATCTTACCATTGAGGAGTTTGGGCCTATAGAGATTGAGGGAGAACTCCCAGTAGACATAACAATAGTGGATGACGAGAACAATATTGTTCACGGATGCACGACCTACATATATGTGATGGTTAATGGGTCGTGGGTATTGGTAGCCCAAGAAACAGATAATCCACTGGATAAGGTGGTCAAACTACCCATAGACCTACCAAATGGGGAATACGACGCCATGATATGTGTTGATGGGGGGCAAAACTACGAGGATAAGAACACCACACACATACTCTATGTGGCGACAACAGTATTCAATATCATATACATATCCGATAACCTAACCCTCGGAGACACATTTGAGGCCCTAGTAACGGTTAGTGATCCAGAAGGCATATACTGGGTAAACACAAGCCTATACGACCCATACGGCATCCAACATAAGACACACTACACAACAGACCCCATACCAAACGGCTTCAGAGTAACAATACAATTTAACTTCACTGTACACCATTATCCAGGGAATTGGCAACTATGGATAACGGCCATAGATAATCATGGAATAGTAACCACATATAAGACAGGCTTTACTGTGAATGATGTCGAGATCATAATAACGATACTGAGCCCCGAGAATAATAGCCAGTGTGGTGATGTGGTAGATATCAAGGTTAGGGTGGAGTACTATGGGGTAGGGCTAGCGACTGGCGAGGATGTTACTGTTACGGTTACGGCTGTCGAATCTGGAGTGTCCATAAATTTGGAGTATGATGCTGGTGAGGGGGTTTTTGTTGGTTCTTTGTCACTTAGTGGTAAGAATACATTGGTGGTTAGGGCTTATGACAATGTGAGGGAGACGAAGATACGCATTATTGTGTATGCTCCCGAGAAGAGGGGTTTTGCTATACAACCATATGTTGCTGGCTTCTGTATTGGGGGTATCCTTATCCTCATTGGTCTCTTAGTTAGGAGAAGGAGAGGTGAGAGGGTTGAGCGCTCCTCGGATTAGGCTGGTTGGGACATTCTTTAGCGTTGTTGGAGAGGAGCCGCTGATAACGATTGTTGTGGAGTGTGGGGATGATGAGCTGTGGAGCAGGCTACTTGGTTCACCATTTAGGGTGTGGTGGAATAGGTTTGTCAAGGTACTTGGGCTTGGATATGATTTTGATCCATCCTTTACACCAGGAATAATGATCAATAGTGCGGATGTTGCTAGGGGTATGATCACATGGTTGAGGAGGGTTATAGAGAAGAAGAGGTACAGCATACAGTATATCAGGCTTACAAAGGACGGTGCCACAAACGTTGTGGCAACGATCCCGACAGGGGACACAGGACTGTTTGAGAGCATGCTTGAGGATCTGAGGGGCTTGGTGGAGGAGAAATGAGGGGGTATCCCCTCCTCATTATTTTTTGTCTGATCATCCCCGTATGTGCGGGGTCTTCCGAGTTTGTGAGGAACGAGAGCACATCATTCAGGAGTGGGCTGGCATTAACCGTGGTAGAATTATTACCTGATGATGCTCTAAGGAGTAGGTTTCTTGGTTACGATTACCTGATTGCTGAATATGCTAGGGCCCCGGCTGAGTGGAATGATACGTCTAGCCATTTTAACCATTTGCTGGATAATGTCCTATACCTCCACAAGGCACTAATAGACGCTATGAATAGGAATAATTGGACTCTCATAGCGATGATGTATGGTGTGCTAGCACACTATGTTGGGGATTGTGCTGACCCATTCAATGTTGTTGGTGTTAATGATAGCAATATTAACCAGTCAGTAGTGTATGAATTATTTATTGATGTATGGGCTGGAGAATTATTTGATAGGATTCTGGATAAATATAGGGGCCGTGTCGAGGAGAAA
Organism: uncultured Nitrososphaerota archaeon; assembly: GCA_964628995.1. Lineage (GTDB taxonomy): Archaea > Asgardarchaeota > Njordarchaeia > Njordarchaeales > Panguiarchaeaceae > Panguiarchaeum. Next base: position 5,718 of record CAZVPA010000081.1, read on the forward strand.
GACAATATTACTAGGGCTGTTGAGGAACTAATTGACTATAGCAGAAAGAAGTATGGGGGTGTTATTGATGCGGTCGATAGAAATGATACAGCGGCACTATTAAGTATTGTGGATTCCCTCGCTAGTAGGGCTGTTGTGGTTCTGTATAGTATCCTGATTAACGCTATTAAGAATAGTGAGCTTGCCAGATCCCATAGGGTTCTTGAGCGTTGGTATGTCGTGGCTATTGCGATGATTGGTCTCTCTGTTTTGATTATTGTGGGGATGGAAATAAGGAAAAGAAGGTCGGTGAGAATATGAGGGTTAAGATCGTAATATCGCTCATCGTTATCCTGATCCTGATCTATCCCAGTCAGCATAAGGCCTGTTCTGAGGGGATTAAAGGGGACTCGGATGCCTCTAAGGTAGGGGGTAATGAGGGCTGGAACATAACCAATGCAATAATGTTTGTGGTGGAGCATCAGCGGGTCGATGGTGGATTCGGGGAGTATGGCCAGGTTTCTGTACTCAACTATACCGCATTGTCACTAATGGCTCTATATGGGCTTGGCGAAATTGAAAGAATAGACCTGGATAGGGCACTAGAATTCTTAATGCTATGCTGGACTGGGGATGGTTTTGGTGCAATCGCGTATCCCGATTACCCAGACCTACTAAGTACGTGGTATGGAGTGAAAATATTATATAGGATGGGTAGGCTGGATCTGATTGATGTTGAGGCTGTAAGGGATTATGTGTTATCCCTACCCTGGAATACACTTGTCGATATCGCGTTGATTGTGGACATATTGTATATGCTTGGATATGGGGGTAGGGTTGATGCTGATTCACTAGTAAGCTATATCACTGAAGAGCCACCAGATGGGGTGAGCTATGGTGGTGTTGGGTTTCTCAACATTCCCACAGATCTTTACCCCACAGTAATAAGTACTTGGGCCGGAATAAAAATCCTAAAAATACTTGGGGCACTGGATAGAATCGATAGTGATAGGGTATCAGAGTTTATCGCTAGGGCCCAGAATCTGGATGGTGGATTTAGAAGTAGTGAATATGCCGCAGAGTCATCGGGAATAGAATACACATACTTCGCAACATCAGCAATGGCAATGTTAGGCAAGCTTGATAGGGGTAATATGGGCTTCGCAGCACTATACAGTGTAATCGTGGCTAATAATGCCACAAGCTTGAGGGATGTATTATATGCTCTCCTAACATTGAAGGTTCTAGAGAATGTTATTGTCCCACTGAGGATTGATGTGGATAAAACAAGTGTGAGGAAGGGGGAGAGGATACATATTGATCTGAGACTCATAAATGTTTATGGCGATCCGATAGATGGAGCCTACGCAACAATTATTCTACATAATCTAACGGCTGTAATGTTTAATGATGGGGACGGCATATATAATGGTACGATAGATACGGGAAACATACCGAATGGCACATATGAGCTGAAAATCTTGGCTGAAAGGGACCCATACATAAAACTTGAACATACGGTAAATGTTACTGTGCTCCAGGGACTCAAGCTTGAGGAAATCTACTACAACAAAACTATCAGAGCATGCCAGAAGATAAGGATATTGTTGCGTCTTAGTGATGGTGTCAGGCCTATAAGCGGTGCTACAGTAAAAGTAACAATCCAAGGTAGGGAAGCAATACTGGAGGATCTTGGTGGTGGGATATATGTTGGGAACATAACACCATTATTCCCATCCAAAAACGCGACACTAATTATTACCGCCAGCAAGAAGGGTTATAGTACACTATGCCTAGTATTTTGTGTGGAGGTATTGCCACCAAGAATCTCGCAATCAACAATGTTTATCACTAAGTTTGTTGCTTATGCTATAATGATAATGGCGATACTACTTGTTGCCAGGATAACGGTGGAGGATCTAATATTATCCTATGGCATATTCACACTCATGCTAGCCATGGCTAATCTCACTGGTGCCCTCTCCATAAATGCTGATCTAACCCTACTGGGAATAACCATACTCCTCACATTCTCCATTGGTCTGAGGAGGAGAAATCACAGACTAATTGGACTATCAATAATGGTGCTACTGGTAGGGATCTTAGGCGTACTGTTTGGCCCAGCAACATACTTTCTAGCGTCCATTATGTTTATGTCGGCAGTATTCGCGTACCTGGTAAGCCCAGGGGAGAGAGACATAATATTCAGGGATCTCGTGAGGAATACGGTAAGCTGGTTTGTTTCCCTAATAGCGTTCTCTCTAGGTTTCAACCTTCTTCAAAATCCGTTTAGTGTTGCGGGGGGTCTGGCTCCTCCAGCGGGAATAGGAATGAGCCTTGCTGGTTATATCGCGTTGTTGTGGTATTGCGTATTCGTGTTCTGGCCTATCATGACGGCCTCAAAGTATGCCTACATAATCTCTAGTGGGTTGAGGACGAGGATAAGGGCTCTGTACGCAAGAATAACTGGTGCTTCTCCAGAACTTGAGGGTAGGGAGGAAGTTGGTGAGGAGGTGGTTCCGTTATGAGGATAGCGGTAATCTTGCTGATAATGTTCTCAACAATCTATATAGGTATCTCAATTATCCCGCCAAAAATGGAGAGGTGTGAGATTCCTACTAAAGTTGGGGGATTTGTGGTATATCGGGTGCATCGGGAATTATCCTCAAAACCCTTAAGAGCACATAATGTTAGGTTCAAAGTTAGGGGTGTAAGTATTGTTGATGTGTGGATAGATCCTCAGTATCCAGAGTACGATGACCATGTGATAATCTATGCTAGTGTGAACAATGCGGATGAGGTCAAGCTAAACTATACCTATGGTACGACATATAGCGTTGCGGAAATGAACAGGCAGGAGGGGAGTAACATATACTACTATATACTGCCCCCGAACAGCTATGGTACAAGTGTAACATTCAGGATTCAGGCATATAATTATACATCCTCGGAAGCAGTATATAGTGATTGGTACAGTTTTACCTATGATGATCACACACCACCAGAGATCCATAGCATATCTACTCCAAACAATAGCATAGCAAAGAGCACATTGACATTCGCGTTAAATGTTACAGAACCAGAGAATGCCAGTGGGATTTATGGTGCCTGGTTATTCCTCCAATATAGTCATGATAATGAGAGTTGGAGCGATTATGAAGTATATGCATTATCTCTAAACCATACTACGGGATTATGGGAACTCAAGCTCACATTCATCTATCATGGATACTACCGCTATTACTTTAGGGTAGATGACAATGCTGGCAACATAGCCTATGAACCAAAAGAAGACTATTTCTATTTGAAGATTTATCCAAGATATGCGGAAATACTTTGTGATAACATCACGATAAGATATAGCGACACACAAACAATCACCATACGGCTTATGGATCTTAACAGCTCTACACCTTTGCCCCAAGCATATATTGATGTGTATCTAAACACGACAAGTGGAATGATTTACCTAACAACAGTACAGACCAATACAACTGGGTATGCCAGATTTATGTTGACAGCAGATAGGAGTGTTGGGGAATATCAGCTAATCTTTGTATTCCAAGATCCGAGCTATAGGACTTTGACAAAGAGGGTTGGGTTCACGATAATCCTCGAGCTTATAGATTTTGATATTGATTACGACACAAACACTTATGATGCGGAATTAACGATTACTGTTACCGATGATGAAGGTGACCTAGTAGATTATGGATATCTGCGAATCTCTAGTGGCCCAACAACGTTATTCTATGAGCACATAACTACGGCAACAATAACTTTAACAGTGAATGTCTGGAATGCTATAAGCATAATTGAGAATGATACCTGGTGGCTATATCTTAACATCTCATTTTGGAACGAGAACTATGAGAACACGACACATGGCATCAGGATACCCATATATGCCACTAGGATTGATGCTTCATATAATGCTACTGTTGTCCAGGGTCAGATGTTGGTAATGAACATAAGTATCTACGATCCAGACACCATCCTGAATTACACCATACTTGTTGATGGTGAAGAAATAGAAAGGAAAACAGCGATACAAAAGGGGCTTAACATCGTTTTGGAGCACCAAGTACATATTGGTGCGGGATTAGGTAATCACACGATAGAGGTATTGGTTACGGATACAAAGCTTAGTACTGTTAGTAGGAAGTTCGCGTTTGTTGTGGTGGAGAATAGGATAATGCTTGATTATGATATGGAAACGGGATTCAGAGTAATTAGAATTGGTGGAAGTACATATTACGAGTATGCGTATCCCCCAGAAAACATAACAATCAAAGTGATTGTTGGAGGCAAAATTTATGAGGTAAGGAACAGGTTTGTGAGTGACAACATTATGAAGTGGGACATAGAGATAAACAATGTGGAGGGAGATGTGATAGTAAAGATAGTAGCCTCGGATCCATATGGGCATAGTGCCATATCCACAAAAACCATACATGTGAGGGGAGTATCGGATCCAGTAATAGTAGCCCCGATAAGTGTGCTGGCTGGTGTAATATTATATGTAGTGATAAAAAAGAAGAAAGAAAGACTCGGTCGAAAAATTGTTGAGAAGCCACTCTAGTCTTTTTATTTACACAACTTTCTTATGGCCCATTTTTAACTAAAAACGTGTGAACGATGGAGGAGGAAAAGGCCGTAAGACTCATAAAATTGCGTCTGAATACATATATAAGGCTTAGAGAACTAAGAGATGTGCTCGGAAAACGGGGCTTCACACATACAGTTGAGTATTTGCTGGATCTCATTGATATGTTTAGAAGCATTGGTGTACGGCCCATAGACATAATGGATTTTGTCAAAAAAATGATAGAGGAGAGGAAAAAAACAGCAAGAATTATTGTGAGTTCGGAAGAACTGGAAAAGGCACTTAGTGCGTATGAAAGCCCAACAATAATTGACGGCAAGGACGCATTCATCATTGTTGTCTCGCGCAATACTGGCATATATGATAGTACTGGAAGGCCAACAAGAATACAATTTGAAATAATGATACCCCATGGGAATATGATCATATTCATTGTTCGCAAAGACAAGCTTAGGGATAAATCCCTATTCTTTGTAAAAAATGACGAAACTGTTGGTGTAGCATTTAACGATAAACACAGGATGGTATTTCTTGGTCGGATGACAGAAACAACTACTGATCCATCATCGATAGGATAAGGAGGAGCGTATCTAGGGCCTCGAATACCCTAAGTAGTTTGTCTATGTTTTTTCTTGGCGCCTTCTCCGCAACAATCTCCATGATCTCCCCTATCTGATCCCTAATATTAGCCCATGTGGAGGCTATCCTTAATAGCCCCCTCCAAGCATCTACAACTCCATTCCGTCCATCCACCCTACCCCTTCTAAGCGACAGGATGATCCATCCATCCCTAGCGTTGATCATTAGTTTTTTCCCTTCCTTTGCGAGCCTGCTTTTTGCGAGTTTTAGCCCCAAGCTCCACACTATGGCCTGCCGGCTCGTCCTCATTTCTGGGTTTATAAATATTCTTACCTCTCTTAGTCTTCCGTTTGAGAACATCCCATATATTTTCTCCGATAGCTTTTGGGCCTCCTCAAGGATCCTGTCGGCCGCTATGTCTACAACCCGCTCCCATATCTTGTCAAAATCGAAAAACATTTTGCCTCCCCATATAGTTGTTACAGTTGGAAAATAAGGTAGCAACATAAAAAACAGCACACATAACCCTTATCGTGACGGGCT
>CAZVPA010000082.1:0-11350 GCA_964628995.1 uncultured Nitrososphaerota archaeon
CCCCTGACCTCAAAATGTGTCGCTAGCGCCCAAGCCCTTATCATTATTTTTTGTTTTGGCTGATAGTATCTGGTTCTTTCAATGTTCGGTTTTGCGGAAAATATTATTGGTTTAGATACATCGTTATTGTTTTTTGCGGTAGGGGTTTCCATAGCTAGACTACTGGGGGATAATGTAAGAGAATATATTAGTGATAGTGTTATTAATATGATAAGCAAGTATCTCATAGCTTTTCACCAATTAAAAAAATAATAAAAAATAAAACTATGGCTCATATGTTTCCTCTATGGTTTTTTTTTGCTTTCTTCCTAAGCGCACCCACAACTACAATACATATTGCAATCACTATAGCTATCAGAATCATCTTTGGTATCCCACCAATAATTTGTTTTTTATGGATCAGTACTAAGCATACTTTCTTAATGTTACCTGCATTGTCTATTGCCTTTATCAGAATCCTATTTGTTCCCTCCTTAAGCCCTATGCTTATTGTTCCCTCCTCAACCGCTCTCCATCCGTCTCCAGTATTGATTAGTATTTCCGCGACCCCCGATGTTGTGTCCACAACACTTATCTTTACCTTAACCTCCCCAGCATCAACCATCGTGTTGTTTTCTGGCTCTAGTATCGTTATTATTGGTGGTGCTGTATCCACGGTAAATATTAATCTATCTTTCCCGACATGACCAGCGATGTCCACTACTCTTAATTCTATTATGTATTTCCCGTCTGAGAGGTTAGCTATATAGTATGTCTCATTCGTGGTGATCCATTCACCATAGTTTATCCTTAATTCGACCCGCTCAACATTCGCTTCTTCGATATACCATGTTATGTTTATTGTTGATCTATTTACATATTCCTCCGTAGGGCTAACTATTTTAACTATGGGGGCTAATGTGTCAACAACGATCATTACTCTTGATTCCGCGGTATTTCCAGCCTGATCTATTACTCTTATAATGATAAGATGGGTACCATCCTCTAGCCTGACGCTATATGTAGTGCTGTTACCACGGTAAATAACATCACTATTTATGAGGAGGATATACTCAACAATATCCGCGTCAGGGGAAAACCAACTTATATCTATGCTCTCCACATCAAACACACTATTATTCTGTGGCTCAACAACAAAAATGGTTGGTGGTGTTATATCTATCGTGATCCATACAGTATCCTCTGCGATATTCCCACTTATATCCACGGCCCTAACCGTTATGTTGTGTATTCCCTCACTAAGCATGATTGTATAGTTAGTCTGCGATGGAGGTATGCTGTCATTATATAGAATCCCGTCAACATATAGCACATAATGGTCTATTCCAGATGACTCATCACTCCCGTTCCACACTACTGTTATTGTTGTCCTATTTAATAAACCATGCGGTGAAAGTATCTCAACAATTGGTGGTGTATTATCAACAATGATAATGACCATACTTTTGTAGCGATCATATATTTTACCACTAAAGTTCCTTACTAATAGTGCTGTTATGTTATGTGTACCGTCCAGCAACATTGTCGTATCTATGTTAATCAGTATTGTTCCACATTGGTTATATTTCTCGTATTCTAGACCATCAAGATATACTATGATTACTGTGTCGATCCAGTCATATGTTGTGGATATGTTTATAGCTACTTTACCGTGAACAATAGTATTGTTTTCTGGTATGTTTATTTTGATGCTTGGGTTCACCTTGCTGATCCCTATGATATATGCTGTTTCTGTTTTTCTGAACACATCCCAAGCAATGATCCTGATGTTGCAGTATCCCGTGTCGAGTTGTAGATTGATGGTATAGTTGTCTAGTTTTGTCGTGTTAAATTTGCTAGTACCATTTACGAGTACTGTAAGGTTTACAAACGATGTTTCCGTCTCACCAAATATACTTATGTTGAAGGTAATGTTATTATAGATTGTCTCGTTCGTGAGACCAACAACAGTAAGTATTGGTGCATTGTTGTCGATATAGACCAGCCTTGAGTCAGACGCAATAGCATACTCCTCACCGAATGCTATAGCGGTGATGATAACGGTGATGTTGTATCTACCATCGGGGTACATGGTTGTGTCCAATGTGAATAATATTGTTTCGTTGTCTGGAGATATTATCCCATAGGTCTCATTCATCACTGTGTCGTTAAGGTATATGACGGCGGTAATGTTTATCCAGTCTGATGTTGTATTAAATAGAATGATGGCGTTATTCTCAATGAAGTATCCATGGGGCTTAAGTATTGTTGTTTCTGCCTCATGATATACCGCTATCATGTACAGCCAAATATCAGAGTCTCCATCATTATCATATACACTTATTGTTACATTATAATACCCACCAGACAGGTTTGTGAGGTCTACAGTAAATGTGAACAAGGTATCATAGGTTTCGTTACTATAGATATCACTCCAAGTATTATTGGATATTATGAGTGTTATGTTGTTGAAGTTTAAGCCGCCGAAGGGTTTGATCTCTACAGTAATATTGAGGGAGCTGTTCAGAACGGTCCAGTAGAGGGTCTGGTTCATAATACCGGACACACTCAGTATATTGGGTATGTTGTCTATGGTGATGAATACAATACTCCGGTTCACTAAGAAATCCTTTCCAAACGCATTAAAGATTAGTGTTAGGTTTAGGACATAGTTCCCATCAGCATAATCTCTTGTATTGAGTATGTATGTAAGGTTGCCAGGACCAATATTCTCCCAAGAGTATAATACTGACCCGTTGATGAGAAGGGACACATTGTTGTTGTGCCAGTCTGTAGCTATGGAGATATTTATGGTTTCATTATCTGCAACAATAGTACCATTTTCTGGGCTAATGATCAGGCAGTCAGCAATAGAGTAGACCCCAACCATGTAATCAGCCTCATCACTGCTGGTGTTCTCAAAAGCCATTATTCTTATTACATAATATTTGTCTGTCCCAAATTCCGACACGTTTACCTCAAAATAATACCAGTCGGCGAGTACACTATTGAAATAGATGGGGGTATCATTGACATACACAGATATGTTAAGGAATGTTACATAAGACGCATTCACAACAGAGACATTGAAGACAAGAAGTGTATCATTTCTATACAATGTCTCATTGGTGCAGTTTGAGAAGTTCACGATTAGGGATACTGGTGGGAAATACACAAAGATTGTTGATGTATTTGTTCCACACATATCTGATACCAGGACTGTTATGTTATACAAGCCTTTATTATAGTTTCCAGTACTAATCTGTATGCTTTTGCTCCCACCAATGTTTGTGCCGATCTCACTATATATTACTGAGCCATTGATATATACTTTAACAGTATCTGTGAACCAGCTGATACTGAAGTTTAGCCAGAACAATCCAGACACAGCACTATTATTCTCTGGGCAGTAAATTATTATGTCTGGAATATTATCGGAGTCAAATGGGTCTGTTCCTAATATGTAATACTCTTCATAGTTTGAAACTAGGTCTCCATCTGTATCTAGGCTCATCCTGTATTCTGTTTCATTATATCCATATTCATCCCAGTTTGGGAGGTTTGATGTCTGGTTCTCTAATACATACCCATAAAAGAAGTCAGAATATGTATGGTTGTAACTCTCTATCCTCCTTGGGTCAAGTTCATGTGGTAGGTATTGAGACCACTTGGTTGCCCCATACAATTCAAAGTAGTCTGTTAATCCGTCACAGTCTGCATCTGGGTTTACTGGGTTGATAAAGAAGTATATTTCCTCAGCATCACTGAGGCCATCACCATCAGTATCATTCCTGTATGGGTCGGACATAAACAAGACCTCATACTTTGCAGGGACACCATCACCATCATAATCAGCTTCTGGGTCTAGGCCAGAGCCCCTGCCATAGGTGAGGTTGTATGCCCAGCTTATTGGTTCTGTTTCACTAACATAGTATGTGCCTGAAAATGTAAAATTGGCAAACAGGATACTTATGTTCACAACACCACCAGCGTTCTCCCCAAAGTATAGTGGATTAAAAACAATCACATTGTCTGATAGGGCTCCAAACACCCCCCTCCTACCGCTTATGGTGTATAGTGAGCCCCTGCTTGGGTATGACCATGTGTATGTCCCATCAATTGTCTCAAGCATTACTGCCTTTATGTGGAAGTCAGATGGAGTGAATATAAATGAAGCTCTATCAGAGGGAATGTAGATGTTTGTGAGGTTTACTGTGAAGTTCCCTTCTCCCCAATCTGGCTGGTTATATGGTGAGAACCTAACATAACTGACCAATTTTCCACCGGCCTCTCCATTTGCCTGATAACCAAGCAGAAATCTCTCTGTTGTGTCTGGGTGTATCCCATCGCCAAACAACACAAACAGGTTGTATCCACCACCATAGGCAAAAGCGGGCATTTTATTCCAGCCAGTATCAGTTCTATATTCTCCATAGAAGCCATCACTTCTTGTGCTGTTCTCCCACACCACTGTGAGGGCTACATAATATAGTGGAGAGAGAGAAATCCACCACCTGCCTGACAGCCAAGCCAATACCTGTATACCAAGATAATCCTGAGCAACCTTATAGGCATCAAACTGAAACTCTTGAAGCAATGTTGATACCTCTGTGGAATATTTCCCTAATTCTGGGTAAAAGTCCGCAATTACAAGATGGCTATCCAAGAGTCTTTTTCTAGTAAAGAAACTGAGTGGGGCATTATTGTTTGGATTTCCTGTCCACACCAATAGGTGGTTCATTGTTGCATTCAGTATCTGGCTTGTGAAACTATCATTAAGTATGAGGGATGACAGGGATACCCCAACAGGGACATTCCAGACAACATAGTTAGGATTGTAATAACTATATCTTATGAATTTTGGGTTTGGTTTATAGAAGTGTAGCCACATTGATTTTGCTAGGTTAGATATTTTTTCTGATACTTCTGGGTCATAGTGTGTCCTGTTTGCCCAGAGAGATGGAAGAATCTTTTGTGTAACCTTTCTGCATTCAGGGGGGTAGCCTGGGATGTTAGTATAATCTATTGGTGCGAGGCTGTATGTTAGTGTTCCACTGTTGTTGTAGACAGTGGCTTTGAGTCCCTCATGCATAATCCATGTTCCTGTAGAAGAATGGTAGTATGCCAAGTTTTTTATGAGTGTGTTTAGTCTTATTGCTAGGAGGGTCTTGTTTATTCCTGCAAGGTCTGAGAAGAGTATTAGTGAGTTTATTAGGTCAAGCTCAAATCCTATCCTTGTTATGCTTTTGCTGTCATTTCTCACTGCTGGGACAAGCTCCCCAGTGCTGTTTCTCCATGCATATGTGAGAAGAGCCCTTCCCCCTATCGGCATTTCGAGTTCCTCAAGGACAATATCTTCATAGTTGTGGATTGACCGAGTTAGGTTGTTGAGATATATGTCTCTGTTGGTGGTTTTCCATAGAAGGTATAGCCCTACCCATTGGGCACCAAGCCTTGTCTCGAAGGCACGATCTTTTGAATTGTTCATGAAGAAGGTTGTGTGGTTTACTTGGGTTTGGTATAGCCAGTTCCAGTAGTCTTCTGCCTCTTGTATATATGTCTGGTTTCTGAAGAGGTATGCTAGGTATGATATTGTTATGAAGGACTCAGCATAGTAACTGTATTTTCTAGAGAGATATGATTTGTATTCTCCGTCGGCTATCTTGTATACCCACTCTATCTTGACATCTGGCTTGTAGTTCCAGGGTTCGTTCATGTTTGTGTAGTATTTGAATATTAGGTCTGATAGGTTTCTTGGTTTTAGTAGTGGGTTCTCTAGGTATGTAAATGTTTTCAGTATTGTATCTCTTTTTTGTTTTCTTAGTGTGCTTATATCTGTACTGGAGATGTATGGCTTATTGCTCTTTGGGGCAATTTTTTCGTGGTATCCAATATATGTGGGCATTGATGAGGCAAACGGGAATGTTGCGATGAGGAGGATGAGGATTATGCCTATCCCTCTCATTTTTACCACCTCCAAGCAATTATTGCTAGGACTGACAAGATAATGACTATACACACTAGAACTAGTATGGGACTAAATACCGTCTCTTTTTCGACATTTTTACTTCGCACTTGCGGGATTGTTGGATCTGTACCATATACATAGATCTCATCATAATCATTGACACCATCACCATCCGTATCCAGCTTTAGGGGATCTGTGCCATATATATAGATTTCCTCATAGTCGCTAAGCCCATCACTATCTGTATCTCTATTGTTCGGGTCTGTGCCATATAGTGTTTCAATTCCATCGAGTAACCCATCACTATCTGTATCCTTTGCCAGAGGGTTTGTCCCGAGTGTTAATTCTGCATCATCACTAAGCCCATCATCATCCGTGTCCTCATTTGTTGGATCCGTCCCATACATATTGATCTCCTCATCATCACCAAGCCCATCATAGTCACTATCCGTAACTAGTGGATTCGTACCAATTTTTATCTCGTATCCATCACCAAGCCCATCACCATCGGTATCCTTATCTAGCGGATCCGTTCCATATACATTTCTTTCCTCTCCATCAAGCAAACCATCGCCATCCGTATCATTGGCTAATGGATTTGTACGTATTAGTATTTCTACATAGTCAAATAGCCCATCTGTATCTGTATCCTCATCATTAGGGTTTGTACCATATATATGTAATTCCTCCCAATCCCCTATGTAGTCCTCATCGGTATCCTTCTTTTTGGGATCGGTTCCATACCTTATCTCTTCGCCATCAGTTAATTTGTCATCATCCGTGTCATTGTCCATAGGATCCGTACTGTATATACCTATTTCATCCCCATCGCTAAGTCCATCACTATCTGTGTCGTTTCTCAATGGGTCTGTCCCATATATATGTACCTCATCACCATCTGCCAGTGCATCACCATCAGTATCATTATCCATTAGCTCTGTGCCATATTTTAGTTCTTCACCATCAACTAACATATCTCCATCAGTATCATTATTTAGTGGATCCGTACCATATATGTTTATCTCATCCCCATCTGTGATCCCATCAGTATCCGTATCATTGTTTAGTGGATTTGTGCAGTATTGTATTTCAATTCCATCAAGCAGTCCGTCACCATCGGTATCATTATTCATTGGGTCTGTTCCGTATGTTGCTTCGTCACCATCTGTGAGGTAGTCTTTGTCGGTATCATTGACCATAGGATCTGTACCATAGATATATTCATCATAGTTTGTTAGACCGTCCATATCGTAGTCGGCATCTCCATCTCTGGGGTCTGTCGCATTCAGGCCATGATAAATCTCCCAACTGTCAGGTATTTTATCACCATCAGTATCAAAACTTCCTGGATCCGTACCATATATGTATTCATCAAGGTTTGTCAGACCGTCTTCATCCCAGTCCTTTGATGGGTCATAACTTATAGGATCCACGATGTCGCTATTGTTGCCGTGCATACTACACCAATATACCTCCCACCAGTCTGGTATATCGTCATTATCTGTATCGTTTAGTAGGGGATTCGTCCCCCAATACACCTCTTCACCATCCAATAAACCATCATTATCTGTATCGCTCATGTTTGGTTTTGTCCCATAGTTGTACTCATCGAGGTTTGTCAGTCCATCATTGTCTGGATCCCCACTAGAATCATCATTAAATGGATCAAACCCATATGATATTTCCCATCCATCTGGCATACCATCCTTATCCGTATCATTCTCCGTTGGATCTGTACCATACACATTTATTTCCTCATAATCACCAAGTTGATCGTCGTCAGTATCGGGATCATTTGGATGTGTACCATATCGTAATATTTCATCCCCATCCAATAGGCCATCGCGATCCGTATCATTGTTAAATGGATCTGTCCAATATCCATATATCCGTTTTACTTCCTCTCCATCGCTAAGTCCATCATCATCCGTGTCGTTATCTAGTGGATCCGTACTACATTGTACTTCTTCATAGTCACTCAATAGATCATCATCTGTATCATTCTTTGTTGGGTCTGTACCATAATGTATTTCATCTCCATCCATGAGTCCATCATGATCTGTATCATTTAGTCGCGGGTTCGTGTTGTTTGTATACTCATCAAGGTTTGTTAGTCCATCATTATCAAGGTCGTCATCGGCATCATCAGGGTTATTTGGATCTAGATGATTTAAAACTTCCCAACCATCGGGCATGCCGTCACCATCAGTATCAGTATTGTTTGGATTTGTATACGTTACATTAATTTCACAATAATCTGAGAGCCCATCACCATCAGTATCATTGCTGTTTGGATCCGTACCATATGTGTTCACTTCATCGCCATCCGAGAGCCCATCACCATCAGTATCCACATTTGTCGCGTTGGTGCCGTACATGTTCACTTCATCGCCATCCGAGAGCCCATCACCATCAGTATCGCTGTCTGTCGGATCTGTACTATGCTGGTATTCCTCAAGGTTTGTTAGGCCGTCGCCATCATTATCTAGGGATGCATCATCGGTTAATGGGTTGAGGCCGTATGTGGCCTCCCAACCATCGGGCATACCATCATCATCAGTATCATTGTTTGTGGGGTCTGTTTTGTATATTTTTACTTCTTCCCAGTCTGTGAGTCCGTCTCCATCGGTATCGTTATTGGATGGGTCGGTACCATATACTTCTTCCTGGATATCATCTAATCCATCGCTATCTGTGTCGTGTATCTGGTAGTATGATGTTAGTGCTATTAGTGGTTTTGTATCGCTTCCATACGGTGTGTCTCCTATTCCGTCACCATCATTATCTGTTCCAGTGTAACTACTATAGTGGTTCCCCATTTGGCTATTATGTGTGGTTCCGAGATATGTATATGTTATATTGTGTGTTGTTATCAATTGCGTTCCAGGGGAATTATATGCTTGTATATTATTGTTTATGAGGTTGTTAAAAAATATCTTGTTGTTTGATGACCACTCAATATTGATCCCATAATCTTTGTTATTTCTTATCGTGTTGGAGTATATGATATTGTTTGTTGAGGCTGAAAAAATGTGTATCCCATCGAACAAATTGTCACTTATTGTGTTGGAGTATATGATATTGCCATTTGAGTCACACATATATATTCCGTATTCGTTGTATTGAATGCTATTACTGTATATCTTGCTGTTATTTGTATCGTAAAAATCTATCCCGATAGAATTGTTCTGTATTGTGTTTCCATCTATTGTAATATTTGTTGATATATAGAGATATATCCCACGGTAGTCATTATACTGTACGATGTTATTGTATAGCTCGCAGTTTGAGGATTGCTTCACATATATCCCTGTGCTCTGGTTCCGTATTGTGTTCCCGTAAACTAGTATGTCTAATGATGAAGCGATAACCATGCCTGTGTCATTGTTCTGTATTGTACAATCGTGTATCTTTACATTTGATGCCGAGTTTACTCTTATTCCTTCGTACCATTCCTGTATTGTTATGTTCTTTATTTCTATATTTTGTACTCCCGTCACTATCCATATTCCATAGGTATATTCATTGTTGACTCCGTCGAGTATGTGTCCGTTTCCGTTGATAACAACATTGTTCGCTGTTATGTATATTCCGTAGTCATATGTACAGTTTATTATGTCTTGGGTTAGCTCGTAGTACCCTGGCGTGTCTATTATTATGTATGCGGAAACACCCTTTATTCTTGGCCTGATCCCTATTTTTGGGATTTGTCTATAGTCCGTATGTCCACTAGTAAAAATCACCGCCCTACCATATGTTTGGGCTGCCTGTTTCCTCCTCATATCTGCGGGGGATATATGCCAAGCAAATGAAAATACGAGCACAGCGAACAGAAATATTATTGCTATCCTTCTCATACGCATCACTAATTGTATTTTTATCCATTTTACTAAATTTATTATAATTATTTTTTTACTTAAAAGATATGGTGGACTAAAATGTATGTTGATGAAAAAACATTTAGGGCCATACTTAGGGGCGTTAAAAAGCGTAATATCAAGATTTTGAAGACAACTGTTGTGGGTGATCCCGTCAGGGCTATAATATATACCGTAGCGGTTAACGGAAAAATACTATATAGGATTCTTGCACCAATTAGGATATTGCGTGTTCCCCGTTTGCAACCCCCCGTGGCACAGTTAACGAGAGAGGTAAGCCCTAATGTTTGGATTCTCGAGGAGTTTGATCAGTTCTTGACAAGTCTGTGGAGCAGAGGTATTCAATATGTTGTTAAGTTGGCAAGAGTTAGAGGGGAGTTGTACTTCGTCATTGCTGTAGCGGGAACGTACCAAGATAAGAGCGGTATTAGGGATATCGAGGAGAAATGCAAGGTTATGATAAGTACTTTGGAGGCGAAATTCCCACAAGTGGAGTATAGACCATTAAGTATGGACGAGGCTCGGGAAATATTTAAGAATACTGGAGAGTTTACAGGGGTTGTTTTTGGTTATCCATCGAGGGCAGCATTAGAAAACCAAGATCTAAAGGATAGACAAGCACGTTATCAATTTGAGTCAGTTATGCGTGCACTACTGAAGAAGAACGCAAAGATAACAATTGTTGCTAGGCCTCTGGGGAGAGGCACCATTATTAGGGGGTTGTTGGACCTGAGAAAACAAGCTAGTAAAATAGAGAGCAGGATTAGGGGGACTGATGGTTGGTCTTTTACTCTTAGTCTTCCGATACTGTTTGCACAGACAAATGTTATTACCTCATCGAGGACACTTGGTGTTACATCTGCCAAACATATTATGCATAGTAGGACTGTTTCGTCCGTTAAGCAGTACATAAATACGCATCAGGTCTCCCAAGCATCAACTACAGGCCAGCATATTCTCAGAAGTAGAATGTTTAGTTTTTCTGATACTACAAGTATTAGTTATCAAACATCACAAACATCACAGTATATACATAGTACTACTGTATCTCGACAATATAGCTTTAGTATCGCAAAGCAATGGTCACAAAGCATAAGTAGAGCACATACTGTTGGCCAGACGGATACTATCAGTAATAGTCAAAGTTTTAGTTTTGGGAGAGCAACCTCAGTAAATTTTCAACAGACAGAGAGTATCCAAAGAACCGATACTGTGATGCATACTCATGGCTTCAACGTCGCTAAATCTACTGGTATAACGATCGGACGCACGTTCACACATACAAATATGACACAGCAAACGTGGAACAGAACCGATGCCCAAGTTATCCAGAATGCTATGACAATAACAGACTACGATAAGTCCAGAGAGCAATATGGATTTTCAATAGAAACACAAACAACATACAACCTTCAAACGAATGGAGAATCAAGTACTCACAATGTTGGAGTAAGTGGAGGAGCCGCACTCGGAGGGATGGCGGCATCGCAACAGGGGGGTGGTGGATTAGGTGGTTACATTGGTG
>CAZVPA010000083.1:0-11343 GCA_964628995.1 uncultured Nitrososphaerota archaeon
GGCACTATCTTGTTGATGTGTTTTTCCTTGATGAGGATAGGAGGATTGTTGATGACCCCGTGAAGGCTGGTGGTGTTGCCGGGGTGATCAGGCTCCTTACGAGGGCACCCCTCAAGGAGCGTGTCGATGTTGATGTCCTTACTCCAGAGATCCTTGGGAGGAAGCCTAGGATTTCCCTTCTCCTCCAGTTTGGGCTTCAGGAGTATGATGTGGTTTCTAGGGTGGACTATGTTCTTGCTCGTATGCTTGCTGGTGTCTGTGCCTTAAGGGGGCTTTTCGGATGTACAGTTAGGGGTAGGAGGATTGTTTGGGGTGGCAGAGAGCTCATATAGTGTAGCATGTGTTTCCTATTGGTTTTTCTTTCGAAATTACTATTGTCTGGATACATATTATTCAGAGCTGACTTTGAATTCGATGCGTCCTACTCAAAATGTTGCTTATACACAAACAAGAGCACAGCCTTGTGGTCTCTACGAGCTCTGGTTCCATATTACGTAAAACATCCCTCCTAGCCTTAGCTTCTGTCTGCTGAATATCATGTTTGTGGGTGCTGCGGATGTCCTTCTGCATTCTGGATTTAGGCATATATATCCCAACACCATAGCCCATTTTCGTTGGTATAGTGCGTATTTTTTGACGTGTCTTGATCCGCGGTGTGGGCAGTATATTCTGCTTGTCCATCTTATTTTCTCTGGGTATTCTAGGCATCTTTTCTCGTCTGGTAGGAAGGGTTCTATGCGTCTGCTGGGCTTATTGGTGGTGGTTCTGGCGGTTGTGCCAATTTACTTACATATTACACCGATTATAGGCCCTAAAATTCATTTATAAGTCTTTTTGGTGTATATAGTTTAGCAACAATCAATCAGGGAAGAGGGTCGCTTTAAAAGACCAAGGTCTATGAGTCTTCTCGCACATTTAGTACAGAAATATTCTGGTTTGATATCGAGTTCATAGAGAGAGTTAGCGAACCTCATTACGCATGGGTTATTGCAATGAGAGAGGCCAAACACATGACCCAGCTCGTGTTTCACTGTTTTTTCGAGCCTTTTCGCAAAATTGTTTCCATACCTAAATCTCTCTAATCCTATTACCGCACCATTTCTGCGGATCGCCACACCAAATACAAAGTTTAGGCCCTCGACATATATGTCAAAGGGAACAACCACAAGTATTGGTCTTTCTTCATAGTTGCTGAGGGCGAGATAAAGTATTCCTTCTGCGTTGTATTGTCCCCTCAGTTTGTTGTATGTGGAGGAAATATCCATCCTCAGCTCTCCCTCGGCTACTTTGAGTGTGAAGGTCTCCTCTATGGTACTCTGGACTATTCTCCTCACTGAGTAATCCACTCTGGGGTGGTAGAGTACTCTAATGACCTTCAACATCAAGCCTCTTCAGTATTATTACCCTCCCCTCATCCCCAGAGTAGAACTCTATCACTCGTGATTTTATGCCTACCGCTATCTTTACTATCTTGCCCGCGATTTTAGGTGTTTTTTCCTTGATAACATCAAGAACCTGTTGGAGTAGGTCCGAGAATATCGCGCTAATTGTCTCTATAAGTTCCGTCCTCTCCTCCACAAACGGATAGGCGCCTATCAGCAATCCTTGTGTGTCGGTAACAACGACGAATCTCACATCCCTATTCTTCTCCACATATTCCTTCAGAATACTCTTTATTTTTTCTGGAACCGCCATTGCTTCATCACCTAAACCTCACTCTTATTGCCCCCTTGGGACAAGACTCAAGGCATTTGAGACACATTATACATAGGGGGGATCTGATCTCACCCTCCTCCTTATATTTCAGTATCGGTACTCCCATTGGACATACATATTCACATACCTTACATTCATCACATAATGCTGCATCTATGGATAAGTGAAGAAAAGCATATTGACCTGCCAGACCCATTATGGCGCCAAGAGGACATAGAGTCCTGCAGTAAAACCTCTGTATATATAACATCCCCAAAAATACCATTACGAGAAAGAATACTCTCCAATAAAAGAACTTTGGCATATAAAAGAAATCCAGATATTCCTTCGGCCAGAGATTATGGTAATTATACCAGAAGAGAAGTCCAAATAGTGTGGAGACTGGATCTAGAAATGTTGAGGGGGCGTAGCCAAACTCTCCAAACATTCCTCTTATGCTATTTCCAACATATTCATTATAGTATATTGAGACATCAATAATTATCCATATCCCCGCCAAGAAAAGAGCGAATTTCCATAGACCTATACTTGTTGCTGGTGACACCCTCCTCTTTCTGCCTAACGCCCCTACAACATCATTTATAAAACCAAAGGGACAGACCCAACCACAGAGGGTTCGACCAATAATTATGGAGAATAGGGATATACTTGCTATTACTATTAATGGGACTATACATAGGGCTAACATTATTTCGAGAAGAGACCATGCATCAGCTACTATCAGGTATGGGTTACTAAGCCCAGTTCTTATTGGGAGTACTATTGCTGTTGCCGCATACCCTATGATCCCACCAAAAATCATTATGAACGAAATTATCTGAACGATATGTCTCATTATCGTGATCCTATATCCGCGGTATTTCTTCAGTTTCTCCATGATCCTAATCTTTACTTTCTCCGACACTTCTCATCCCTTATAGCCCGCTAGTTCATATTTTTTAAAGCTTGTTAGGAAACTCACTACCTTCTCTTCCTGACCAAACTTTATTGCCAATAATAGAGCCACCATCCCGATCATAAGTAGCAGTACCCGAATGCTTTTACTTCTGAGACTCATCCATATCACCTATATGAGTCCCTCCAAGAGTTTATCACCAAGAACTGAAAACCTCGCCCAGAGGAGACGCATCCTGTCTACGAAGACCTCAGGATCATGGACTGGTGGGAGCTCTGTAAGCTTGTCCAGTATCCCTTCGTAGCCAACAACCCCAGGAACCCCCTTTATCATTGCTACTGATAGTTTCTGTAGATGCTTCTCTTTTACCAATAGCTTGTTAAATGCACCTCTCCAAGCACTGAGGATTGTGAGATTTGGAACCTTAGCATCTGTTATATATAGCATATTGATGGCATCCAAGAACTCCCCAATAACTCCAGATATCTTTCTAACTACTGGCCCAAAGAACCTTGATGCAAACTTGCTTCCCACAAGTTCTCCAAGCGGTATCCGTATGAGGTGCTCCCTGAAATATTCCGAGTACTTCGGGACTATTAGTTCCTTCTTACTATAGATAGCCTTCTCATACATCTTTGTCTCCAATAGGACACCATGTATTGGCATTGAGAACCTAGTGGGCTCCGTTGAACGTTCTGGCATGAATTCAGAAGTATAAACACCCAAACCAAAAATCCCCACACATTCCTCCCTACTCAGCAACCTATACCTGAATATATCATTTACCGACGGTATCAGTATCGCGACAGACGACCACAAAATATCCCTTATTGGTCTTCCCTCAAACATACCCATGTATACAGCACCTATCAGGCTCCTCCACTTTGGGAAAATCCATAGCTCCATATCCTTCAGCATTTTTACGGATAGGCCCCGTAACCTCTCACGCAACTCTGAGATCCTGTTCATTATAGTGCTGGGAGAAGGCTTCTTTCCGATCCTCAGTTCTGGGAATATGGAAAATAAATATTTGAGATCACTGCTATGGAGCCCATATTTTGTCTGTAGGACAAAACTCCCAAACTCGTTGTTCTCCACGGCCGACTTCAAGACATCAAGGACGCTTATCTTATACCATGTATCCAGTATCTCACCGAACCCGAGGACTTCTAATGCCCTCTCCACATATCACCACTTCTCCCAACCAGTATCTGTAATATTATACATCAAACGATAAAACTCCACCCATTTTCTTGTGGAGACGGGCCCACCTGAGGTGGTTTATTGCCTGTTGATATACCTTGGGGTACCTCGTCATCTTCAACATTTCTGCGTATGCATAATAATGATTCCTACTAATATTGTCAAGCACCTTAGCCAACACTATTATGCTCCTCTCCCCGGTCCCATTCTTCCTTATCCAGTTATCTATCACAATAACGATCTGTCTTAGGATGGCTCTACGGCGAGAGTGATGACTGGGATGTATCCCATCAAGCTTACTTATTAGTGTCCTAACGCCTGGGATATCGCTATCCATAACGACACCCAACACAAACAGCAAATATTATTTATAAAGACATTTTTTGATGACCCCATTTTTCCTACTTTCTGATGCGTTCTCGTTAGTATTATTGATCCGATATACTACATATCTAATTCTGAGCCTATCTAGGATTCTGAGTAGTTTTTCCTTATCATCTATTATGAATAAGTGGCTTGGACAATTACAATCTGAGGCCCCAAAATCTTTGATATATTTGAATTGCTTAGATATCTCATGCGCCACAATACACTCCAGTTTTTTGTTGCTCTCTATTATGATTATGTATTCTATGTGTGCGTGGTCTAGGAGATAGTCTATATGCCAGAATTTCTTTTTCTGTTTTTTGAGGTGCCTTAGTATGCGTGCCCTCAGCCCCCCGGGCCCAAATGCTGAGCCAACATATGCGTAGAGCCCGTCCCCAAAATATATAGGGCCGAGCCTTCCTATATTTATTGTTATTGGTCTACCTATTCTGGAAATAATTATGTATGTTCCCTTACTCTTCGGGAGTTTCTTCTTCACGATTCTCATAGATCAGAGTTTTTCTTTCGAGAGTATTAACGCTAAGACAGCTTTCGCACTATGTAGCCTGTTTTCTGCTTGGTCGAAAACAACACTATGTTCTGATTCAAAGACCTCATCGCTAACTTCTTCACCCTTATGTCTTGGAAGACAATGCATAAATATGTATTCTGGAGATGCCAATGCTACAAGTTCCTTTCCTACTTGGTACTTTCTAAATATTTTTAGTCTCTTCTCCCTCTCCTCCTCCTGACCCATGGATACCCAGACATCGGTATATACCACGTCAACGTCCTTTACCCCTTTTTCTAGGATATCTGTCACTATGACCTTGCCACCAGTATCCTTGGAGAGGTCCTCCAGCTTACCTATGAATGTTTTGCCTGGCCAGTATTGCTTCGGGCCTAGGAGCCTTATCTCCAAGCCCAGTTTTACGGCCCCGATCGCGAGGGAATGTGCAACATTATTATCGGTGTCACCCACGAAGCATATCTTTATGTCCTCCAATCTATTGAGCTTCTCCTTTATTGTCATAAAATCAGCTATCGCTTGTAGTGGATGGTAAAGGTCACTTAACGCATTAATGACCGGTGCCTTAGCATGCTTAGCCATTATTTCTAGTGTCCTATGTGAATAAACCCTCGCAGTTATCACATCAACATATCTATCAACAACCCTAGCAAAATCTTCTATAGGCTCGCCTCGAACCAACTGGGTTGTTGTGGCGGACACATATATCGGCTTTAGTCCTAACTGGTGACATGCTACTTCGAGTGAAAGCCTCGTTCTTGTGGATGGTTTCTCAAAGAATAAACCAACGACCTTGCCCTGTATGTCTGTTTTTGCTAGGGATACTTTTCCCTCCTTAAACCTTATGGATAGATCCACCAGATACCTTATTTCCTCTGGTGAAAAATCGAGGAGTGTCAGGAAGTCTCTACCATATATCATGTTCTTCCACCAATGTGAGACTAGAAAAATATTCAAAATAAAGTATCGGTATTTTGTTCTGGTGATACACCATATGCCTCGGATAGACGAAAAAAGAGTCTTCGCACACCTATTCAGATATCCCATTAGAAAACAAGTCGAGATATGTATCAGGAATAATGTTGGGTGTCTGCTTACCCTGAGGACATCCACACTTACGTCACTTGACCAAGAACATATAGACTTTCTTCTTGAGGCAAGCAAGAAGATACCTATAGCTATTCATGGACCATTCCATGATATGTTCCCCGGCTCGATAGATCCCTATATTAGGGAAGCAACAATAAGGAGGTTTTCCGAAGCCATAGAAATCGCCAAAAAAATTGGGGCAAAATTCCTTACCATACACCTTAATTATATAGAGACACTCCATGGACGATACTTAGAGGAGTGGGTCACGAATTCTGCCGATACATTCCGCAGACTTACAGAATTCGGTATACCAATACACATAGAGAATACTAGGGAAAAAGACCCATACATCTTCCATAGAATCCTTACAGAGGTTGGGAATCCATTGGTGAGGATGTGTCTCGATATAGGCCATATCGTCGCATACTCGGATAGGAGCATCAAAGAATGGATCAGAACTTTATCAGGATATATCAGCGAATTACACCTACATGAGTGTAGGCCTGGGAGAGATTCCCATGATGTATTAGGCTGTGGTTATATTGACTGGGGGCTCGTGTTTGGGGCATTAAGACAGAACAGAGTTGATATATCGACAGTATTTCTCACACTTGAACCAAAAGATGAGGATGATCTCAAAAGGGACATATTATTCTTAGAGGAGATTTTAGGACATGATGAATAATGTTTTGGTTGATTTTTGTGACCATTCTATCCTATCTCTTCGAGGATTTCCTTTGTTGCTTTTTCTATGGCTCCTCTAGAGTTAAGCTTTGGTTTCCAGCCCATTTTTCTAAGTTTGGTTATGTCTAATAGCATTAGTTTTACATCCCCTACCCAGCCTCTACCACCCTCTACGCCCCCAGTAAAGTAAAATTCTGGTTTCAGCCCCATTGTTGACGAAACTATTTCTGCTATTTCCTTCACCGTTATCCAGTCCTCATTCCCAACATTGAATACCTCTACTAGTTTTCCGCTTGCGACAAACTTTTCAAATGCAAACATTGTTGCCTCCACCGCGTCGGATATATGGAGATAGCTTTTCCGCTGTGTTCCATCACCCAATATTTCAAGCCTATTTGGGTTCTTCTTGAGCTTCATTATGAAATCATATATTACCCCATGTCGCAGACGAGAACCAATTATGTTCGCATATCTAAGGATCAATGCCTTAATCTTAAAGGTATGAGAGTAGCCAGATATTAGTGCTTCCCCGGCTAATTTTGATGCCCCATATATAGATATTGGCTCCAGTTTTGAGCTCTCTGGTGTAGGTATGTTTACCTGATCCCCATATACGGTGGATGATGACGCAAAGACTATGTATTTTACATTCTTCAAACGCATGGCCTCCAACACGTTATATGTCGTAACAAGATTGTTCCTCCATATTTCGTCTGGACGCTGACTCCCAATCCTAACCTCGGAGTTTGCTGCATAGTGGAACACAACATCAACCCCACTAAAGACATCAAGTATGTCGTCAAAGTTTACTAGGTCTAGTTTATGGAATGTAAACCTCTCATTGCTGAGCCATCTCTCTATATTTTCCATCCTTCCCGAGGAGAGATTGTCTATCACGATGACCTCATAATTTGCCTTCATTAAATAATCGACGAGATGCGACCCTATAAAGCCCGCTCCTCCCGTAACTATCATCTTCCTCATGGTTATTCCCTCCTTCGAGCAATCTTATTGGAGAGTGAAATTATTAGAATTGGTAATATTAAAGTTACGAAAATAATGGCTGTGTAGGCATTCTTCGTTCCTTCTGGGGGGTAGGGCTTAGGTCTGTTCTTCACAGTAATACTAGCATTGTTTACGGTCATATTGAACTCCTCTATCAGTTCGCCCTTAACCCGTGTTCCATGGATCATCGCTACCTTTGACGTATTATAGCTTATTATATCATATGTGCCATTCTTTTTAAACCGCAGCACGACCCAATGGATAAACCTCGTCTTCATGTCCACTTTTTTTATGAATACTGATATGTTTACGAAGTCTTCCCCCTCTGACACATATTTTGTAGTTACCTGGGATGTATTCAGCATATCCACAATATCTATACCCGTATAGGGCTTAACGAGGAACCAGCAGGATATGTTATAGAGAACCCATGTCTCGATGTTATTAATTATCGTGTATATCTTAACTGCCTGTCCAACAGTAATCTCGGTCGCATTGAGAACCCTAACAGCATACATACTCTGCTCTCGATCCTCATCCACGTTCTCTATAGTGTCAGACAGAAATGGGGCACCCATTATGGCTATAGTAGTAATGAACAACAATAATAATACCGCCCCTCTCATTTGACCACCACCCTATGGAGACACCATATTCTCTGAATTTGTGGTGAAAAATCCCTCGCCAAGATATAGGACATGTTTTGCCTTTGAAACATCAAATATTCTATCCTTAAAGACCTCCTTATCTACCCACGCTGCAACGACCTTACCAACAAAAAATATGTGGTCCCCAGTCTCCACATCTCTCACAACTATACACTCGAGTGCTGAAATACTCTGCTCTATTAGTGGTGCGTTTATCCTTTTCGGTTTCTTTATCCTCAGGCCATATTTGCTGAATTTATCAATTCGCTTACCCGATACACTCCCAACAGCTAGGACCTTGTCTACCATCGAAAAAGGTAAGAAACACACAGCAAAATCACCATACCTCCTTATAAGCTCGTAGGTATATCTTTTTGGAGATATGGCAACACCAAATAGTGGAGGGTTCACACTCAATGGAGTAACCCATGATGCCGCCATGGCGTTAGGCTTCTCCACAGTCCCACTAGTGATTACTGGCGTTATCGCTGGATATGTCAGATAGTGAAACTTTCTTAGCTCCCTATATTCAACAAGCATCATGAACCCCACTCATCACTCTAATTAATCTTCGAATTTCAATGACTGTTCATACATTTTTAAGGCCCTCGCAACGACTGGGCAACTATCAAAGGAACAACTCCCAGATGTTTTTCTGCATGAAATATTCTCAACGTCTGGGGGAACAAAGTCTGCGTATACACAGACCACACGGAAGTATTCCCAAAATTTATAGTATAATGTCTTCTTAAGTTCTTTTTCGGTTATATCCGGGGGGAGATATCCCATCCTAACGAGAGTAAGTATGTTGCCCATCCCGCTCACAGTTTTCTCAGTATTCCCAGACTACTATCTGTCTTCTCTATGCTCTTCATTGGGTCATCAAACATCCGCATAGCCGCTCTTATCGCATCTATGTTCTCGGGAACAACGATTGCCTCTTGGTGCACAGCATATTTGAGCCATAATTCGTTACCATGAACCTTTATACTATCATCAAATACCATTACCTCATAGAGATCATTCCTGCTTCTACCCATATCCCGAGCAAACTCTACCAATGTCGCGGTCGAATCTAGACCGAGTCTTACTGGAACAACAAGTATTCTCGGGGCATCTATTAATGTGTCCACAATGTCACCGACAGTCACACTGGACTCAAACTCAACATTAAGAACATGGAGATGCATTCTGGTTGTCGGCACAACAACAGCAAGAGTCATTATGTCTAGCTCCCCCAAAACCGTTTTCACATCTGATGCATGGTGACTAGGTATCTTCAGTGTTGGTACTATCGCATCTATCGGGCCTTTCTTTATTTCCCAAGGGTCAGCAGCTCTTCTAACTAGGATCCCCCTAACCTTCCTTATGTTCGATATCTTCCTAAGCTCGTGAAGAACCCTAGCCATCCCGGTAGTATTACAGGACACAACACGGATATATCTCTTACCGAGTGCCTTCTCATAATTTGCTTGAGCGACAAAACTTATGTCCGCTACCTCTGGAGGCTCCCCTCCTTGGAAAACCGCCTTCTTGCCGTTCCTATCGTATAGACTTTTGTTTTTCGATCCAACACCCTTGGGGGCCGCATCAACAATAATGTCGGCCTTCTCTATCCCCTCCTCCAGAACCCCACAAACCTTTATCCCTAGTTCCTCGAAATCCCCTATGTTTTCCTCACTAACCACATATAGTGGTATTCCGAGCTTGTTGGCTATATATGCCTTAAAGTCCGGCCTCCTCTTCGCAACCCCAACAAGCTCCATATCGTCCTGTTTTTTAATAGCAAAGGCAACCCTCTTGCCTATCGTACCGAACCCATTAACGAAAATCTTTACCATCCGCATCCCTTCCTCATCAGACAAAATAGAGGAAAATAACAATAAATATCACGGCCAATAGTATCGGGATAGGTAGCGCAGGAAGGGCACGATTCTCAAATTTCAGGAGAAGGATAAATGTCAGTATGGCCCCCACAAGAAGAACAACAATTATTACCAACGCCTCCACGAACCCTATGACAGCATGGGTATATGCGACCGCAAAGGAGTAGAAGAATATATCCCCCAGACCAACAACAACACCAACATCCTCACTCTCTCTGTCACCTTGCATGGATGTTATTGTTTCCGCGAGATCCTTAAGTGGTCCCCTGAAAACACTATATAGGTCATATAGAGCCATACCAACAAGTATCGCTATCGGGGATAATATCCCAGAACTCCAAGCAAGCCAAACAGCAGCCCATATGGCATTAAGCATCAGGATAATATTTCTGGCATTCAGATATTTTACCTTTATTACTGATACCAAATACATGACGATAAATACACATACAAAAGTTAGCGATATCGGCACTATATATCCAACCCAAGCAACAACTATATGGAGTCCAAGATAATAGAGCATCACCAAGATATAGAACTGGTACAAAGCCACCATAAACTGGGTGAAAGTAATTATCATTAGCACTACCACTGAGACCATGAAAACCCTAATAATGTTAAATTTACCATACCTCACCAGCAGTATTATTCCCAGTGTTACCACGACAACAAGCACAACAAAGTATAGCATATTCAGTATTGACGCCCGAGCCCCCATCTCCGACTCTTTTGCTGGGACGGCCTCCTCGGTTACGGTGCCCTTCCAGAGACCTAGAACCACTGAGGAAACCAATGCCGTGAAGAATACCCCTAATAGCATTAATGATACGACAACTATTACTTTCTTTGGTACCCTCTTTATCGGTAATATTATCACTGGCATCGATACTAAAAACTTATCCATATCTGTCTCTGCCAGTCAACACACCAAATCAAGCACTTAAATAAAGGATTATGGTAATTATATTTTGCGAACAATTGGTGCGGAATATGAAAGAAGCAAAATGGGCTGAGCTACTTGCCATGTTGATGAAGTATACGTCAGAGATTTTCGCAAGCCTTGAAGGATTTAGGTCGGGGAAGCTCACAGTGGAGGCCGACGCAGAAAAACAGGAACTCAAGATAACAATAACGAAAGATGCTGGAGAACGCCTAGACATAGACTTCAAATTAATACCTAAGGAGGAAAAGAAAATCACAGAAGAGAAAAAAGAGGAAGAGATAAAGGAGGTGCAACCCAGCATCACTGAAGAACAAAAAATCGAAACCATCGAGGAGGGACCCAGTGAGAAGGAAGAAGAAAGCATCATTGATATCGAG
>CAZVPA010000084.1:0-11258 GCA_964628995.1 uncultured Nitrososphaerota archaeon
ATAAATTATAATAGACCTAGATGCTATTTTGTTCCTAAGGTTTTATCTTTAGTATTCTAATCACACCAAAACCTGCTGTTCTGCCCCCGCCGATGTTTGTGATTTCTGCAAGTTTTGCTAGTTTTCCAAAGGTTTTTGCCAATTCTTTGTCTAGTATTTCGTATGTTATTTTGCCCATGAATCCTATGATTACCCTCTTTTTGCTTATTTGTATTGGCCTGACTGTTTTTAGTTTATGTGCTGTTATCTTTGTTTTTCTTTTTACTTTTTCTGCAAGTTCTTTTATGTCATAAGTTTGCTCTATATATGTATTCCATATCTTTGCTGCTGAGGCTATGAATAGTTCTGGTAGCGGTAACAGTACGTTTTCTGGTCTCTCTCTGGATTTGAAGTATGTTGGTGTCTGAAACTGGATTGTTATTGTTTTCGCTTCTGTTTTATCGTCTATGTTTACCTTTTGTGCTTCTAGACAGCTTACTGTGAATTCTATATTACCTATTTCTAGTGTGCTTGTTTTGGTTAGTATCTCTAGAACCTCGGTTAATATTTCTTTTGGTAGTAGTGTGATTTCGAAATCATAGCTTTTCCCCTTTTTGATTCTGAGTTTTAAGGGATAGTATTCGACTTTTTCTCTTCGAATTCCTGCTGGTTTTAGGGGCTTTATGCTGTAAGGGGATAGGAGCCATTTTTCTTTGGGGTCATGTAGTGATGCAGCTAGGTCTGGGTTTTTCTCATTTATAGTTTTCAGGATCGATGCCCTTATTTTGTGTCCAGTAAAGCCTAGCTCGCCAGAGCTATTTGCTATTAGCATCACTCTTATGCGTAGCATTTTTCACCACGCATTTTGTAGTTGGTGTTTCTCGTCATAATTTTTCTCTGAAATCCTCCCATATGATTTCGCTTCCCCGCCCCTTTGTTAGGATTGTTCCAAAGTACCTCGATATTGCTTTTTTGTCTCTCGTTTTATTAGCTGCTCTTATGTCCGTTATTATTAGTATATGGTTTAGGGCTACTGTCCCCATGTATATTCTCGATATTTTCTTTATGTTGCTTACATGTAGCCGCAAGAGCAATCCTCTTATTCTCGTTCCATAGGTATATTCAACCTCTCCTATGTTGTATTCTTTTTTTAGTATTGACTTTATACTTATTCCGATCTCCTTCTGCATTATTTTGTTGAAGGCTCTGTTTGCTTCATCTCTGACTGTGATTTTTGTTGGTGTTATTCTCCTGATGATTCTTGCTAATATGTCAGGGGTCATCATCCTCCTAGCAATTCTTACTATTCTATGTTCGTGATGCATAAATGTTGCCATAGCGAATATGCTTGCTATGCTCTCTACAGCCTTTCTACCGTATGTTTGTTGTCTGAGTATGTTCTCTATAACATTGAATGTAACATAACCGCTTAATACCTCGTGATAGTAAATTTTTCCTGTTAACCGTACGTATTGTTCTGACGCCTTACCGTAGTCATGAAGTATAATCATAGCCTTTATCAGTCTTTCTGCTAGTTTCGCATTTATCCTCTCCTCAGCTACACGACTTAGTAGTCTTTGATAGCAGATTATATATCGTGGAAGGAACTTCTCTAGCTGCTCTAAGCATGCAAATATATGTGCATATAGACAACCCTTAGAGAGGTTTTTAGTTAGATATTCCGGAAATTTCCAGCATATTTGCTTATCGAGGTAACAGCGACTCTCATATATGCATTTTTCATCACTCATATTCTCAGCCCCGTGTCCCTATCGTATGCCTCTGGATTTAGGATATATGTCTTCCCGGGGTATATTCTATCTACATACCGCACTTCAATACATATTTTCGAATTATCCCTACTGATCTTTTCGACTTCTACGGCTCGCCCGTGGATGTTTAAGAAGGGATATTTCTCGAGGTCTCTTCCGTGATATTCTACATTGAAGTGATTTTCCTCTATAATTCGCATGGAATCGACGCATATCATTTCTTCTCCACTGAAAGTCTCGATAAATATTACTGTTATATACGGATCTAGTCTCACCTGTGGGTTATAGTATAGTGGGTCTATATTTGGACTTAGTGCAGAGAGCGTCTTTAATGTTTCGCTATATCGTCTAGCCGCGTAATCAGTGAGTGGTGGAAGATCTGTGTAGACCCTATCCAGCAGTTCTTGAGATATTTCTAGTCTATTCAGGGCCTCAGCTATTCTATCCTCGTAATCCAATAGGATCCTCCGCGTTTTGGTAATGACATCTTTACCGTATGGCTTGGGGTTTGGTATTGAGAATATCAACGCATCACCTTTTTCTCCTTCACTTCTGGAGCATCTCCCTATTCTTTGAATCAAAGCATCTATGGGACATAATTCGGTTAGGACACAGTCGAAGCTGAAGTCTACTCCCGACTCGATGACTTGGGTGGCTATCACGATTAGTCTCAACTCTCTCATGCTTTTCTTTAGTTTCTCACGAAACCTCTCTAGTTGGGCCTCTCTACTTCGTCTTGTGTTGTTTATGAATTTTGAGTGCAGAAGCATAACTTTGTAGCCTGACTCTTCTACATCCCTATTACTTACGATATACCTATATAGTTCTACAGCTCTCCTAACGGTGTTACAGCAGAGTAATATTCTATTATGATTAGCTAGTATGTCACCTAAGAACCTCCTATCTTTGGCTGCTTCTAATATATTGATACCTCCCTTTAATGGCTCCAAGGATACCTCTACGCATCCTCTCCTAGATTTCTCCTGCACAATTATTTCTATATTAGGTGCTACATCCCCAAGAAGTGTTTCCTCTAGTACCTTGGGTAGCGTTGCGGTCATCACTACTATTGGGACACCAGCATTGTGTAGAAACATTAGCAGTTTACCTA
The DNA here is from genome assembly GCA_964628995.1 of uncultured Nitrososphaerota archaeon. Taxonomy (GTDB): domain Archaea; phylum Asgardarchaeota; class Njordarchaeia; order Njordarchaeales; family Panguiarchaeaceae; genus Panguiarchaeum. Next base: position 2,863 of record CAZVPA010000084.1, read on the forward strand.
GAATTCTTGGTATATAGTAGGCTTCGTCCTGGTATATCTGGACTTCATCAAAGATTAAGTAGGATGTGGCGATGTTCCCGCTGGGGAATAGAGTCTTTCCTAAGGTTTCATCTTCGGAGACCAAGAATGTTCTCTTAGCGAATAGGCCGTATGCGAATGCATCAAGCGTTGTTAGGACTATGTCTCCGAACAAAAAGGTTTTCTCTGGATAGATACCACCAATATCGGCTACCACTGATATCTTGCCCTTAAGTCCTAGCCTCTCTCTTATCGATCTCAACCTTTTGAGTTGTGAGAAGAGTAGAGTTTTATTTGGTAGGACATAGATTAGTCCAGGGGCTAGAAACCAATCACCAGATGTTGCTTGATAAAAATAAGGAATAGTTGCTGCCTCAGTTTTTCCACTAGCTGTTGGCGCTTTAAGGACAACTACTTTCTCGCCGGCATGCTCTCTAAGAGCCCTCCAAGTCTCCAATTGGTGGTTCCAAGGCTTTATCTCCCCCTCGAGAACCTCACCTAAAATTCTGGAACAAGTACTTATGTAGCCGTCATCCATAGGACTCACAAGAAAGCATTAATGCCTTGGCGAGATTCCTAGATAATTTTCTTAGAAGCTCATCTTTGATTCCACCTTTTGTTCTATCGGTAATAACTCTCAACGTTCGAAGAAACTTGTTGACAAGCTCTAGGTTTCGAGTATAAGAGAGTTCGCTCAGTATGTTGATCGCATCATCCCCTCCATTCTGTATCACATCTTTGCTACTTAGTAGCAATGATATAAGCTCATAGAATAACCCATATTCACGTTCAATGCGTTCAATGAAGTCCAAGATTACATTGATGTTAAACGTATGGAAAGACGTCACTCTTTTGGCTCCTCCTGCCTCATAGGAGAATATAGTCATATACCAATCGAGATGAGGGACTTTGTGTCGGTCTTCTGAGGGTATACTTGCCAACATAATGAACATCTTTGACATCGCAGTTAGTGATGCATCATATCGTCCTATAGCATTCCTCAGAATTCTCTCTCCTCCTCTTCTCCAGTCGTCGCTCTGGACGAAGAACCCTAGATTATTTATCTGAGTGATGCCATTAAATCCTAGTATGCCGTAGGTCATTTCCGCTCCCTTCTTGACACATATACCAGCATGCTCTAATCCTATAGAGGCGAATAATAAGCAGAGTTCACAGAGTTTATATGGTTTATCCTTGTACTCGAATGGCTCTGTTAGATATTTACCGTAGATCCCCGAGATCGGTACATAAGCACTAAAGTCTGTACGTCCTCCTCTCCCCTCCCCAAAAGCGTATATGTGGTTCTCTTGAAAAATGCTACCAAGTTCTAATAGTATGTGCTTCTCTTTGTAAATCCTACGAACCGCGTCGACAACACCACCACGTGTGTCTGCATCTAGCTTTCTGCTTAATTCCCTCCCAGCAAGGTATTTCCCTAGACTCTTCCGCTTTTTCTCACTAAACGCTTGCGAAAGTTGAGGAATGTTCCTATCAACCCACTGTTCAAAGTTCCTAATGAAATCTTGGGATTTAAAGTCCTTTATGACAATTCTATAGCGCCCAGCGATACCCTCAACATACGATTCATATGTATTACAAGCATCTCCAAGCAAGAGAGAAACTATTCCCCACATTATAAGCGAGTCTGTTACTATATTATGGCCCGGAGTCACTATTTGCATGCCCATCTAATACTCACCTCATAGCCTCAGAAGGCACAATAACCTTTACCTCTCTGCCAAGTATCTTGCTGTTATAAGTTATTATTTTTGCTTTCTGCTTCAATTCTACTCTTATCACATCCACAGGTTCGAATACCATAATGCTTCTACCTCGTACCTCCCTTACCGCTTGCTGAAGGGGTAGCATCGCGGAGAAAAGATATCTTCTGGAGCGTCTATCCAATAGAAATTCAGGTTCAGCCATCTTCTGGATAACACACCGATCGATAGGTAGTGAAAATGTATTGTCCCTATAGGTTAGTGGAGCATATGTGTTTGTCTCAACGGTACCTGAGGAAAGCTCTTGAATCCCGATTTCGTCGTTCTCTATCACCGAGCATGAAACTATAGATACATAAGATTCAGTGTCGCCTAGCCTACTAAAGTTAAGTGGGAAAAACTCCTCGACATTTACTATTCCTGCTATGTACATTTTGACTGATGACACGTATCTCCTATACATTGCGTCGAAAACCTTGCTCTCATACCACCGCCAATAGTATTCATTATGACTGGCATGGAGAGCATCTAGAAACTCCCTAACATATATTCCCCTTCTCTGCGTCCTTTGCATATACGAAATAACTATGCTTCTAACATCTTGAGGGAACTTTCCAAGGATTTTATCTTTATCCTTAGGGCTCTTAAATAGTGCCACGGAGATCTTGTCTAGGAGCCTGTTCCTCCTCAAGATAACAGACGAATACGTAATGTTGGATAGAGGTATAGCAAAGTACCATGAGTTTTTAACCATTTTGTTGAGGGCCTCCTCAAAATCTATGCCGCACCAGTTTGCATATGAGTAGGCAAAGGCACCACATATTGTTGACGGAGGCGGTAATAGATTTGATTCTGCTACTTGGAAAGCCTCGGGTAATCTCACCGAAAAAAGAGGAAAAGATATGATTGCTTCTATCACACGCATTTTGTTGCTCCTATACAAGCCACGAGTCTACTTTTTTAAGTAGGCTGTTTATTAGTTCACCTACCGAATCGTGCCTTATTATTGTGATTATATCGGATGACGCATCTATGTCATAGACATGTATCTCTAGATCCTCCTTTTTTATTAGGCCGTTAGTTACTAAGCCCTCATATGTTTTTATGGAGTCAGTTGCGTAATCTTTATAGTAGCTATGTACTGGTGCTGGGATTGGGTTCTTCGATATAGCGACTAATGCTTGGATAGGTTTTGCTATCGGTAATGCTCTGGATTGCTTTGCCCCTAAGCTACCAGTCAGGAGGTTCCCAAGAGCCATTATTGCTAGTTTAGCTCTCATTTTTCTTTTGTCGTCGGAAATTATTTTTGTGTTTGGATTCGCTAGTGGTATGCCAACATACGCTAGGTCCATTGATATTCCAAAAGCATAGACTCCAGACGCATACTCGTTTTTAAATGGCATCATGCCTTTTTCATCGATTTTTCCTTTTTCGTCGTAGACAACCCGATTATGTGTGACGGAGATCGTCCCAAATAGTCTTTCCTCTATGGGGACAATGAATGATGTCTTAACCAGACTTTCCCTTCTTACTTGGGTATCGGTGCATAGGAAGCCATGAAGATCCTCAAGAACACACATCTTTATGGCGTCTGCTTCACTCTCAACATGTATTCTTGTTCTATAAAATACTCCTCGTTTACAGTCCTCACATAGGGCTAGGTTCATCTTCTCTGCGAGATCCCTCACATGCCTTGCATGCCAATGTTTTAACATGTTTCCAGTCACAGCGTTTGCCTCAACGATATCCCAGCTATTATCGCTTGTACGGCCGACAAGAAATACTTTTACGAGAGGATTATAGTTGCCCACAGCCCCCTCCGTATTTAGGCTGTGGACATTCAACACTACTCGAAATGTTCCTCTTACATATACCATTATTTCTCACCCTCCTTACTTTTAGGCACATAAGGACGCATAGAAAGAGCAAGATTGGCTAATACAATCCCCAAGCCTCGTGGATCTTTCGATGCAAGACGAATTATTTCGCTGACTATCCTTTCTGATGGAACTACATTATTTAGAAATATAGATTCATCGGGTACTCTATTTTCGTTTTTGGCTAATCGTGCAAGTCTATTCTTTATTCTTAATGCAGCATAAAGAGCTTCAGCAACATCTTTGTCAGATCTCGCCCTCGAAAGCTTATCTATAACAGAATAATCATTTTCGAGCTCTAAGAACCAAGATAGATAGTTAGCGGCTATATACAACAACTTGTTATTTACGAGGTCTTCTAAAGACATGGCTTCATTCAAATTGATCACCGAGTAGATTCTGCTGATAATATTCACTGATATACCAAATATAAGCATTATCATAGGCGTTTTGACAATATTATTTTTTAGATGAAACATGTGATCTATCATTGTGACTTTAGGCTAGTAACATTTCCCTTTAATGAAATTATTTACCACTCTCTAGGAATGATAACGCATATTCTTAGGCGTTCATAATAGGTATAACATGCGTTAGAAAAAATAATTTGACACTTCCTCCTATTACTATCCTGGTTTTCATAATCGGTTTATGATTTAGTGAAAATGAAATAATATTCCTTTAATCGAACTTTTTCAAATCTCCCAAAATTGCTATATTGATGTTCATAGCACATTTTGTAGGGAGAAGATATATCATTTATTTTATCGTTTTTCTATGTAGATATTGAATTTGGTGGTGATGCTGTTTATGTTTCGATATTTTCTGGTTACTCTTGGTTGGCGTCCTGATCCTGTGATTGCTACTTTTGCTCGGCATCGGGTTGAGCATGGGGATAAGCTTATTTTGCTTGTTCCTGAGTTTATGGATGAGCGTTCTAGAGAAGCTATTGATAGGGTTAGGGATCATATTCGTGTCGCTAATCTTCATGTCGATGTTGAGCTTTTGGAGCTTCCTACGGATTTTGATAGGGCTGTTCGTATGGTTCTTGAGAAGATTGAGTGGTGTTCTGAGAGGGGGGATGTGATTATTAATATTAGTGGTGGGATGCGCTATATTATCCTTGCTACATACACTGCTTTTCTGCTTAGTAGGAGGAAGAATGTTGTTCTTGATGAGCTCGCGGTTGAGGGGAAGAATATCACTATAAGCCTGGGAATTCCTCCTCTTGTTAGGTTTGTTCCTGATGATAAGGAGAGGGAGATCCTTAGGATTTTGCTTGTTCGTGAGGCTGATGCCGATGAGATCGCTGAGGAGCTTGGGATTGGGAAGAGTACTGCTTGGAGATACCTAAAGAGATTTGAGGATATGGGTATTGTGGATGTTAAGAAGGTGGGTAAGAAAAAACTGTACCGCGCTAAGATATGGCTTATCTAAGCCGCTAATCATAGCAAGCGTTGTTTCCTAGGAGATCATATTGATCGGAGGATAGAATTCGCTAGCTCAATAATATTAAGTAGACGCGTGTTTAGCTAATATGTATTAGGTATGGGCAAATATGGTATTGTTGTTATTTTTGAATATTTTTCATATAGCTGGTATGGTGGCGGTGCAGATTCTTTCAAGTTAGTACTTATTTTTCATTGTGTTTAGGTTATTTTCAATTCGATGAAACATTGTTTTTTCTACACTCATGAATACATATTATATTTCTGGGTGAACATATGGTATACTTTCTTAATGAGGAGGAGAGGAGATACATTCTTAGGGGCCTCCTAACCAAGGCCAGGGAAAACCCGGTTGATTCTTCTTGGCGTGGGTGGAGTTGGGATCAGCCCCCATTGGAGCCTCCATATGATGGTATAAGACTTGGTGTTCATGAGATAGCGGTTCGTGAGTGTAGTACTATGAGGGATATCTATCTAAAATATGTTGAGAGAGTCAGAGGCGTACCCAATAAGAGGATGATAAGGGGAGCAATACTCCATAGAGTGGTTGAGGAGGTGATCATTAGAGCTAAAATACTGATATACTCGAGCGCAGTATGCTCAGGAGCTGAGCTATCCGCGAGTCTCCTGGATCGACGTGAAAAAATAGTAGAGCGGATATCTGATGAGTGGAAGAGAAGAAGTGTTGATGCGGGATACACTGAAGAAGAATTCGAGAAACTACTGAGCAAAGCAAAAACACTGTGGACATATGAGGTGAGCCAAATAGCGGCGAATGTGGATAGAACATTGGCGAAGCATCCCTATATATCTCTAGATGCACTCGTACACACAGCAATACCAGTAGTTGTGGAGCAGAGGCTAGATGGAAGATTTCTAGGCCTCAGCCCAAATCTATCGGCAGATGCTCTGAGCTTTGCTCCAATAGTCCTAGACCTAAAAACTGGGGAGTTTAGGAGCTGGCAGTATCTATCAACAACAGGTTATGCGCTTGTCCTTGAAGCTCTTAACGAAACACCTATAGATGTTGGCGTATTGGTAAACACAGCATTTATCAATAATAGGCTTAGAATCGTACGGACTCCACATATAATAGATGACTCCCTCCGAATGAGATTCATTGAGATAAGAGACGAGATGATGGAACTCATAGCCAATGCTCAGGATCCAGGAATAGCGAAGAGATGCCCAGCTGACTGTCCCTACATAAGGATATGCAGAGGAAAGGAATGATGGGGGAGGCACTATATCTAACTGGGTTTGGGCTTTTCCTAGCAAAGAAGAAAGATATCTTCATTATAAGGATGGGAGACAAAAAGGAGAAGATACCTGCAAGAAAAATAGAGAAGATCGTATTCCTTGGACCAGCAAAAGCGATCTCCACAGATGCCATCCAGCTAGCTATAAAGTTTAAGATACCAATATTCTTCGCGTATAGCAATGGCTATCCATACGCAATGATTTTCCCAACAGTAGCCGTGGGAACCGTGAGGACAAGGAGACTACAATACGAAGCATACACAAACAGCATCGGAGCGAAACTCGTGATCGGATTCATAAGAGGAAAACTAATGAACCAATATACATTACTAAAACTATATTGGAAATCAAGAAAAAGAATAGACAGACAAACAGCCAACAAAATAAGGGAATATGCAGAAGAAATACAAAAACTAGCATCCACACTAAACACCCTAAGCTCCGAAAAAATAGATGAGAACTTTCGTAAAAAAGTTCTCCAAATAGAAGCTAGAGCTGCTGAAGCGTACTATTGGCCAGCATTCTCATTGCTACTACCAAAGGGGTTCATCTTCGTTAAGAGAGACAAACCTGGAGCTAAGGACCCTGTAAATGCCCTGTTAAATCTAGGATACAGCCTCTTATTCATGGAGGTAGCCCGAGAGATCATATATGCAGGTCTTGACCCCTATGCGGGATTTCTGCATTCAGATCGCCCAGGAAGAGAGTCACTGATACTCGATGCTATGGAGGAATTCAGACAATGGAGTGTTGATAGACTAGTATTGAGATTCTTAACAACAAGAAAGCTACGCCCAGAAGATATAGTTGGTTCCGACGGCAAACTAACAAAGAATGCTGTGAGGATGTTCTGCGAAGAATTTGAGAAAGTAATGGAAACAGAAACCCTCAACATGAGTGGGAAGAAAAGAACCCTTAGAAGACACATAGCATACCAGGTAAACCTAATAAAAAGACACCTACTACAGATAGAAGAATACTCCCCCTGTATCTTCGCGTGGTAGCTATGGAGATAACATACCTCATAATCTATGACATAACGAACGATAAGATCAGAAATAGGCTCGCTGAGCGATTGGAATGCTACGGTCTAGAACGAATACAGTACAGCGCATTCATAGGAAAACTAAAAAGATACCGACTAAACTCATTGATCGAAGACATAAAAAACATCCTACAACAAGAAAAAGTACAGCTAGGAGAAAAAAGAAACGTGCAGATATACCCCCTATTTAAAATCAACCTCAGAAGCAGAATAGTCATAGATGCCAGCAAAGGAAAAGTGAGAGTCAATGTTGAAGACAAAAAAGAGAAACACAAAGCAAGAATATTTTAGGCCAAGAGCACTAGAAGAGGATTATGTCACGTTGACAGACATAAAAAACTGGATCTACTGCCCAAAAATAGTTTATTTCAACAGAGTACTAAAAGTAAAGCCACTAACAGAAACAACACAGCAACGCGGAAAGGAATTTCACAAAGAAGAAATAATACGAATGCTTAGAAGAAAAGGAATAAGACCCTGGGAGAGGAGAGTCTACCTAATGAAGAAACCAGAAACCGAACTCAAATCAAAAAAACTACAGCTAAAAGGAAAAATAGACCTAATAGCGATGAATGAGCACGGAGAAATATTCCCAGTAGAAATAAAGTACATGAGATCAAACAAGGGTAAGGCATGGCTAGACCACAAATACCAACTAGTAGCAGAAGCACTCCTAATAGAAGAACACTACAGAAAGCCCGTAAAGAAAGGATATATATACTATCACACAGACAGAAAAATAGTCATCATAAGAATAACAAAAAACAACAAAGAACAGATCAAAGACATAATCCAAAAGATACTCCAAATGATAAAAACAGAAAAACCACCAAACACACGAATACCAAAAAACAGATGCACAGGAGGCTGCGGATACAAATGGATATGCAAACAAATATAAAAACAATTTAACTAAAGAAAAATAGAAAATACAACTAATGCCTGGGGAGCAACCCCAGGCAACATTCGGCACGGATATGCGGCGGGATTTTCGAACACCTTTAAATACCCCCAAACAACTTTTTGT
>CAZVPA010000085.1:0-11203 GCA_964628995.1 uncultured Nitrososphaerota archaeon
TGTTGTTTTTGTGGTGTTTTTCTATAGGCGTGGGGTCTTGGTGGGAAGGCATGATAGACGGCTCTAGTCCTTGGCCAGAGTCTCATCATTGTGTGAGACTAAGAGTTGATGCTTGGGAGGATTCTGATGGTGACGGTGTATTCAACATACAGGAGCTCATGATAGGGAAGAACCCCGCAAATCCCCGTGATGTTCTTGGCATTAGGTTAGTTGTCGCTACTGATTGGATTGCATCTGACGACTTCGTTAATAAGGTTGCTAATGCTTTCAGAAAGGCATCTAATGCTATATATGATTACACTGATGGCTACGCTTTCATATCAGAAATTAAAATAATGCGATGCGATGGGCAAACATCAGAGTTCTTGTCAGCTCATGTTAGAATTTACGAGGATAAACCATTTGGGGCACGTGAAGCAGCACTTGTTGCTGGTTACTGGGTCCCCGCTGAATGGAGGTCATCAGGTTGGTGTGTATATCTCTATAAGGACACATTTGGCATATTTGGACAAGCACCAGCTGTAATAGCACACGAGTTGGGACATTATGTGTTCTGTTTCTATGACGAATATGAGTACCTATTCTGGTTCGATACAAGGTACGAAGAACCAGTACCTATATATGCTGAATTGCCTGATAGTGTTCAGCTTGCTATGGAGACTTTGGGCTATACGAGCCTTATGGGCTTTGGCTGTTATGTTATGCCGCATTACGATGAAATAAGCACTTATGAACACTACATGATGTTGACTCAACTACAATATTTGCTTCCCACGGCAATCTTCAATAACATAACTGCTCAGTGGTATGAGGCTATATGGCGTGGATATAGATATGGTTTTTGTTGGTATACGCTTGTTGCAGTATTTACGGATGGTCAATTTGAATGTATAGTTTACGATCCAGAGCCACCACCCTATGATGTGTATCATTTCTTCGTTGATGTGCATAGTCTCATTTTCTACTTGGATGGTTACGTAATCTCTGATGTGGCTAACTCTCCAAATGTGGATTCGATATTACTTGCATATGAGCCACTAGGTGGTCCGTACACGTCTGTTGGATTATACTTGAGGGCGATCTACTGATGTTCATAAGGAGAAAATATGCCATTGTTATTTGTATTGTGTTGGCATTTTCATTAATACTTCTTTATCTTTTTTGGACTTATAGGCGGGCTAGCCGTATTATCCATTTTAGGGAGGAATTCTCGATTCGCCTGGGTAAGTACGCTGGTGTCCAAGTTATTACGTATCATGATGCTCCACAATACATTTTGGCTTATGCGAAGGATTATGTTTCTGAGAACTGGACATTCTACCTGATATCTCTAGATGGGGATGTACTGTGGTCAAGGAGCATGCCCTCGCTAGAATTCATTCTCTGCGAAAATCTGACAACAGAACTTATTGGGATACCAATAGTGTTTCACGACGTGAATATATCAAAACTATATGTGCTTGATTGGGACAATGGAACAGTGAAGACTCTCCTGAAGATACATGGTCTTATAATGTTCTCTCCCATAGCGATATCTGTAAGTGAGCTAGTACTAGTTACGAACGACACAATATACTATACCAATATTGAGAATAATGAGACCAGAGTTCTACTTGAGAACATAAGCATATACCCTAGAGTGAAACCATCCTTAGTTGATATAGATCTGGATTCCTGCCCCGAGTTGCTATTGGTTACATATGGCGGGGCATTAGCTGTTGAGTTAAATGGCACAATTCTCTGGGAAAACAAAATAGGGGGATACGAAGAACCTAACGAGACGCCATTCCCGTATATCACACGAAAATCAGTAACACCAATAGTGTTAGACACAGATAGCGATCGTGAGCAAGAAATAATCATAGTGATGCCTTACGCAGTTATATGTATGCTAGCGTCTAATGGATCAATCATTTGGTCGATCAATACCACAGAGCCCTATAGCCTATATACACCACCGATAGTAGGGGATGTGGACTTGGATTCTGAAACCGAAATTATAGTCTCATTCGGAATCAATATTATCGCTATACAAAATGGCGAGATAGAAGCAGCCACAATCTTGGATGGTGGTATGCGATACATGGGTGTAGGGGACATAAATTCGGATGGTTTGTACGAGATAATATGCATTGTAAGTTCTCCTAGGAGTAAATTAGTCGTTTTTGGCTCCAAACTCAACATAAGGTTCCAGAGGGAAGTATACTCCATAAATATTGCTGGCGATGTTATCCCACCAGGAGCATACCTCATGTTTTTCCAGATGTGCATCTGCGATATCGATAATGACGGCTCACTAGAGATATTTACTGGATATCAATCATTTGAGGGGGATGGAGGCGTCATTCCGCTAGAGAGAAACTTTTCGTGGTTTAAAATAGCAAACTTTGATACTGACCCAAGCATCGAAATGATTAGTATTGAAACAACTAGAGAGAGCACAACAATCTACCTACTTGACATACTCGAAGGAGGAATCAGAATCTTTTGGCAAGACAACACGATGTTGCCAGAAATAGATCCAGACCTCGATACACTATCTACATATACAGAATACATAATAGGAACAGACCCATCTGTTAACGATACCGACAATGATGGCATGCCTGATGGTTGGGAATACGCTAACCACCTAGATCCATCCGATCCCACGGATTCAATAGAAGATACTGATGGAGACGGATTAGATAACATCGCAGAATACAAATTTAGGGGTGATCCATTGGATAGTGATACCGATGATGATGGACTCAGCGACTATGATGAGGCGCAAATAGGCACTGATCTCAGACTTAATGACACGGATGGTGACGGCTATAGCGATGGCTATGAGGTATCTCATGGCACTGATCCACTTGATCCAGATGATTATCCTGCTTCGCTCATTGTGAGGTACTGGTGGGTGCCTGTGGCTTGTGTCGCTGTCATTGTTGTTTTTGTTGTGTTTTCCTATAGGCGCGGGGTCTTGGTGAGAAAGGCATGAGACATGACTCTCGATTCTGGTTAGAGTCTAGTGGCGATGGGGTTAGTGATGCCTGGGAGGATTCCGATGGCGACGGGGCATTCAACATACAGGAGTTCATGATAGGGAAGAACCCAGCGAACCCGCACGATTTTCTTGGTATCCAGCTTAGGGTTTCCGTCGAGTGGGATGCTACTGATGAGGAGCTCAAATACATTAAGGAGGCCTTCATGATCGCATCCAGATATATATTCGATTATACCGATGGGCATGCGTTCATAAGCAAGATAGAAATATACGATAACAGGCAGAATCGGGATTATTGTCATGTTAGAATACATGAAACATATGCTGATCCAAGCAAACCACGTGTTGTTGGATTTAGCTTTATTGGTGGTTACTGGTTCGTTAAGAAGTACAGTAGATATACGAATTTCTTGGTACCGTGGTATTGTTGGAGAAATGCCACACATTTTGTAAATTTCTGTGTTGTCCTTACCCCTGTCGAAATTAGTTTTGAACATGTTAAAGAAGACGTGCTTTACTTTGCGGGTGTTCTTGGACACGAGTTAGGACATTATGTATTCTGGTTCTATGATGAGTACAAATATTTTGCTGGAGAGTATAATACTATAAAACCATGGTATATAGTACCAGTAATGAAGGACTACACAGATGAGGAACAGCAAGAACTGACTGATGAGGGGCTCCTGACAGTAATGGGGCTTGGGCAAGCACAATTAATCAATGGAGAAACAATGCAAGAACTCAGCACATACGAAGATTATAGGAATCTAAAAAGAATCCTAGGTGGGGATAAAAACATTACAGCTCAATGGTTTTACTGGTCTGGAATGGGAGCAACGAATGCTTCAACAATAGTGTCTCTGCTTCAACCATGGGCGTTGTTTAGACCAAACCTTATTGATGCGTCGTGTTGGGCATCCATAATATATGCTATGAATATGCCGGGGGTGTTTATATGGGGTTACCTAGGCATACACTTTGTCCTTAATGGTGTTGTCTATGCTGGCTTTCATCCATCTATATCCTCATATAGGCCGCTACCAGGTCCATACACAATGGTATGGTTATACATGTGGTTGAAGTGATGCGGAATAGAGAACTGACCAGCATAGTGTTTATATTTTTCCTCATTTCATTTGTTTGTGGCAATAATACTCCAGATAGCCAGCAAGATGAGTTTAGGATTAAGTGGATATTCTCGGGGCATGTGCAAGAGACCGTTCAAATAGGTGATACATTAGGTGTCATATACAGATATCCGCATAGCACAAAGTTATTTTTAGCGATACTAAACATAACTACTGGAGGGATACTATTCGATACAGCACTAAATACAACGGAGCTAATTAGAGTGTTCTCGACTGGGAGAGAAGAAATAGTGGTTGTGAATACATCGGCTATAATGATATTAAACATGAAGACCAGAATCGTCAGGTATGTCATAGTGGAGGAGAGCGTTAAGGATGCAATATATATCCCAAGGAAGGTATTAGGATTTGAGGCCGTAGCACTACTACAGAGTAGTACGGTGAGGATTCATAATATAGAGAACGTAACAGAAGCAAAAGAGCTGGGGGTGGAGACGAATGCTACAAGAATAGCACTGATAAATACCTCTCACATGCTGGTGTTATCAGAAAATTACGTGGAAATTGTCGGCATAGCTAAGGACACGAGGAAAAAAATACCGCTCCCAGTAAGTCTTAGTGAACCAGAAATCATAGTGTGCGATTATGATAGAAGCGGAAAAGAAGACATAATAATATGGGGGAGGGGAAGCGAAGACTATGTGCTATTGGTAATGAATGACTATAGCATATGGATGGTCGAGTACTCGTCTATCGAATATACCTATGTGGCGGTTGGGGACGTCTCTGGCGACGGCTACCTAGACCTAATAGTCTGCAAGGATGGCTTTGGGGGAGTAATATGTATATATGACCTGATAAGGTCCACATCAAGAGAGGTATTTTACACGCCTTTTATCTATACAGATTCATTAGTCCTCTCGGACATAAATAACGACCACAAATTAGAAATAGTAATTGGTGGAGGAAATCACTATATGTGGGATCATGCTGACCCGTACTATGGGGCGGTAATAGCTATAAATGCTGATGGGGAGGTAGTGCTAAACATATCTGAATGCGCACTTGGCATATCAGACATAATTCTATATGAGAACCAAAACATACTAATATACTATAGTATCGCTGGATGGTTAGAATGTATTGAGCTCGAAGAAAAAACAACAAATGTGTATTGGCTTAAGATTCCTTCAACAAGGAATCTAATAGAGCGTGATGAAGATGTGGATTGCCTATCAGATATATTCGAGCAGAATCTAGGGACAAACCCAAACGATTTCGACACAGACAATGATAAACTACCAGATGGTTGGGAATATATGAACAATCTCGACCCGCTAGACCCCCAAGATGCGACGCTAGACAATGATAATGATGGACTCAACAACATCGCTGAGTATGAGTATGGTGGCGACCCATGGGATAGCGACACTGATGATGATGGACTCAGCGACTATGACGAGGCACAGATAGGCACTGATCTGAGACTTAGCGACACGGATGGTGACGGCTATAGCGATGGCTATGAGGTGTCTCATGGTACTGATCCACTTGATCCAGATGATTATCCCGTTCCACTCATTGTGAGGTACTGGTGGGTGCCCGTGGTTTGTGTTGTCGTCATTGCTGTTCTCGTGGTGTTTTTCTATAGGCGTGGAGTCTTGGTGGGAAAGGCATGATAGACGGCTGTGGTTTCTGGCTAGAGTCTCACCATTGTGTGAGACTAAGGGTTGATACTGATGGTGATGGGGTTAGTGATGCTTGGGAAGATTCTGATGGTGACGGGGCATTCAACATACAGGAACTAATGATCGGGAAGAACCCAGCGAACCCACATGATGTTCATGGTTTCAGTCTTATAATCTCCATACTTTTTGATGCATCTTCGCTCTATATAAACTTGATAAAATATTCGTTTGCTTTGGCATCAGAATACATATATGACTATACAGATGGCTATATTTTCATATCAAATATTACAATATTTAACAATGTACAGGAATTGTCTACAGAATATAATATCTCCAATGTATATATAAATGAAACCTTAAGTGCTTATGGTTATACAATAGTCGGCCTTTATGCGAATGAGACTCATTGGGGTATTAATGAAACTACCACGCACATTTGGCTTGATGGTAGAGTACTCATCCAAAGCACTAAGTGGTTTGCTGCAGTAATTGGTCACGAGTTTGGGCATTATGCCTTCGCTTTTGGGGAGGAGTACGTGGACAAGGATGGTAAGTTCTATGAGAGCTATGAAATATCCCTCGGCTGGGGTTTCTCGATAAACTTCAATGACTACTTAAGTAAACGAGGCGTAAGGACGGTTATGGGTTTAGGACGAATGGAGCACGATAAAGAGATAGATCTACGGGAACTAAGTAGCTGGCAAGATTATGAGACTTTGTCAACGCTAATAGATGAATTTGATCTCGACTGTAGTTGGGAAACGCATCAATGGTACGGGTGGACAACTGGTTGGGGTTTAACCTATTGGCCTAAGCTTAGCTATGGCTTCTGTTGGTATGTCTTAGTATTTATGCTCACAAATTATCCCAAATATCACGTATACCCAACACTATGGTTTGATAGCGACGTTGTGTGTCTCACGAATGTTGACGATATTTTATTGGAGTATACCCCCCTTAGGGGGCCACTTACTGCCGTAGGTCAATACATGTGGGTGTCTCAATGAAGAGTATCCTAATGGTAATATGTGTGGTAATAACTCTCCCTATTAACAGTATCGCTACTAGCAAGTCATCTAGAAATATATGGATCGTGGACGTAAATGATGCGTATATCACGATAAACCTAGGGTGCAGAGTCATATGGCAACCCCAAGCCATAACTGTAGGAAACAGAACATATGTGTTGCTTGTCCTACAAAACGGAACAATGCTACTGATGGATCCAGCGCATGAGGTTGCGAAGTGGAATACTAGAGTATTGGGATTGAAAGAACTAATAGCAACGAATAGAGAAATATATGTTGTCGCAGGGAGTAATAATGTGATTGTATACAACACGACAAGCGGGGAAATTAAGGTAAATAGATCAGTTGGCGATGAGGTTGAAGCCGTAAGGATAGGGTACTTTACAAGGAAAGAGGGGACACAGGCAATAGTTTTGGCGAATAGGACAATAATCATCGTTGAGACATGGGAGAGAATAAACGTAACGAAATATATATCCAAACCCATAATCATAGGAGATATGGACAATGATGGCTATGATGAAATAATATCGAACATGGAGACAAGATCACTTCTAACCGACATACAAAACAATACCCAGAGGGCTTTTCTGGGGGGAAGACCAGAGCTAATACTGACAACGAGATGTGGCGAGAAACCAAGAGTACTCTGGACATCAAGAGGAGCAATACTTTACCAACAAAAAAGCATACATGAACAATACTATGGCGGAGTTGAGTATTTTATAGACTTATATTTGGGTAGGAGCCTATTGCTGAGAGCCAAATTTAACTATAGTGAGAGACCACAGGAACTATATAAATACTATATATGTCCAGGCGACTTAGATGGTGACGGGGACATGGAGGTTTTCCTTATGGTAAACACAACAGCGAATTATGCGAAGGTATTTATCGTAGACTGCTATAGGAGAAAAGTTGAGAAGGTTCTTCACGCCCCCCTCGCAACGAGCCCACCCATGGTGGCGGATATAGATAATGATAGGAGAGTTGAAGTGCTATATATGAGTGGTAACAAGCTGATGGTTATAGACGATACGACATACCAGGTAAAACAAATACTGGAGATTGTAGAGGAATGCCAATTTTACCCAATAGTGGCGAACCTAGACCCATCAGATAAGGAATTAGAAATGTTGCTCGTAGATGGAGAGAGAATCCTGATATATGATATATTCTCAGAAAAAACACACATAGTGTGGCAGGGAACACACGGGGATGAAACATACTCAAGAAACACACTGAAAATAGATGGAGATGCAGATATGCTACCAGACAGATTAGAAGAGGAAATAGAGACAAGTAAAACAGACCCAGATACAGACAATGACCAGCTACCAGACGGCTGGGAGTATATGAATAATCTTGACCCATTAGGCCCCCAAGATGCGACACTAGACAACGATAATGACGGACTCAACAATATTGCCGAATACGAATATGGTGGTGACCCATGGGATAGCGACACTGATGATGATGGACTCAGCGACTATGACGAGGCGCAGATAGGTACCGATTTGAGACTTAGCGACACGGATGGTGACGGCTATAGCGATGGCTATGAGGTGTCTCATGGTACTGATCCACTTGATCCAGATGATTATCCTGTCCCGCTCATTGTGAGGTACTGGTGGGTGCCCGTGGTTTGTGTCGCTGTCATTGTTGTTCTTGTGGTGTTTTTCCATAGGCGTGGGGTCTTGGTGAGAAAGGCATGAGCTATGACTCTCGATTCTGGCTGGAGTCTGGTGGTGTTAGTGATTCTTGCGAGGATTCTGATGGCGACGGAGCGTTCAATATTCAGGAGCTAATGATTGGGAAGAACCCAGCGAACCCACATGATGTCCTTGGGATTCATCTACGGGTTTATGTGGCTCCAGACATCTATAGGAACATTACGAATATCTTATGGGGATTCCTAAAGGCTTCAAGATACATCTTTGACTATACTGATGGTCATGCATTCATTAGCTTGATAGAGTTTGTCGATAGAGAGAAAAAAGCTAATGTTATTGTTAAAGATTTTGGGGAAACTAATTGGGCTGGTGTGGCTACTTTAGTGCCACGTGAAGGATATTGGTTTGGAGGATACTGGTTCGATACCGGAGAAGTCTTACTCAATTATTATTACCTCAATAGTAGCATTAATTATTTCGCTGCAATAACGGGTCATGAACTAGGTCATTATGTGTTCGGTTTCTTCGATGAATACGAAGATGCAAATGGTAATGATTATCCAGATGATTTGCAAGAGGAACTATCCGAGAATAACGTCTGCACAGTCATGGGTCTTGGTAAGTTGGATCCATCGAAAGAGATATATTACAGGGAACTGAGCACACAAAGAGATTATGATATTCTGGCCTCTCTTGCACAGAAGTATAACGTGAATCCCATAACGGAACAATTAGCGTATAAGGACTACCCGTGTTGGTATACGATTCTTTATGATATGTATATAATGTGTGATTTGATATTTTATCTTGGGGGAGATGTATACGTTGGTCCCCATGATAAAGTTCTCTACTATACACCATTACCAGGACCATTCACAATGGTCGAAGCTTATGTTAAGATTATCTGGTGACTTTCGTTGAGGGGGAACATAGCAATATCAATAATCTTTCTCTTAATTCATATGATTGTTGTTCATGGCTCAATACATGTTAGCTTTCCTGTAGAGTATCGGTTGGAGGATATTGGGGATATTTTGTCCTTTGAGTGGTTTACTAGCATACCATATAGTCAGAACTTTTGTGTATATTTGGCATTCTCGGGGGATATAGATGTCGATAACCAACAAGAAATTGTTGTGGTATGGGGTGATAAGGTATTATGCATAGACGGTAGGTCGGGAATTATTGAGTGGAATACGACAATTAACCTCACATATTCTTACTTCAATAGAGACACAGAAATACACATTCTAACACAGCCAGAGTTTCACCAAATGATCATGGCAGACCAGAGAAATATATACTCCATCAATACACTCCAAGGAGAAATTCTTTGGAATATAACCATGCGTGAAAAAATACTTATGATAGACACATTAAACCAATCAATAATAGTGGTAACAAATTCATCGATAGCATGCGTAGAAAATGGAAAAATACTATGGACAAAAAATTTCGAAAAGCCAATAGTCGCAATCGTGTCATCAGCAAACAATGTAGTTATTGTTCACGATGGAGAAAGAATTCTAATGTTAAATCCTAAAGGAGACATATTGAGAGAGCATTATATAGGTGTAAGATGTTCAGAATGGCCACCAAATCCACTACTACTAGAAGACATAGATATGGATGAGAGACTAGAGGTTGTTATTCCTCTTGCAAACAATACAATAATTATATTCGAGTTAGATACTCTAGATGTAGAGTATAAATTTGTTCTACCAAAGACGCTGTATTGGTATGCTGTTGGGACACTAAACAAAAACAACATACCCGACATGGTTTTTGTTCTCTCAGGAACGGAGAATGGATACACGAATGTTGTAGCGGAAATCCTAATACTATTTGATTTCTCCATAACGCATATTATCGACCCCCAATTATTCTTTCCTGAAGCAAATACGGAAATATATTTGCTAATCTGGGACATAGACTGTGACGGTCAAGGCGACATAATACTTGGATCATCATTCTACCAAGAAATCTGTATAATTTTAAACTTGGAAGTTCGAATCATCGAAAAATTCCATGGGTGGGACATGCTAGTACATTTTCTTGACAAGGTATATGTTATCGATGTTTCTGGTGATTTATCCCCAGATATAATCCTATCAGAGCATGGACCAGAAGGTATACGTTTTATTAATAGAACTTACCTATCAAAGAATCATTCCATATACTCAACAAAAATGGCAAATAAAATAGACCCCCCAATAATAATAGATGATATAGATAAGGATGGTATTTTAGAGATCGTAGGTATATATTACGGAGCAAGCACCAATAACATTACGGGCGTCATAGTATATGAGATGAAAAACGCAAGAGATATATATGCATTAGGGACACCTAAAGAAATATTTATCCAAAAAAAATTTGACCACGATCTGGATTATCTAACAGACAACATAGAGAGAAGAATAGGTACGG
The DNA here is from genome assembly GCA_964628995.1 of uncultured Nitrososphaerota archaeon. Taxonomy (GTDB): domain Archaea; phylum Asgardarchaeota; class Njordarchaeia; order Njordarchaeales; family Panguiarchaeaceae; genus Panguiarchaeum. The sequence goes on from CAZVPA010000085.1 coordinate 10,900, forward strand.
AATTGGATATTTGGGATACAGATAAAGATGAACTACCAGATGGTTGGGAATATATGAATAACCTCGACCCATTAGGCCCCCAAGATGCCACATTAGACAATGATAATGACGGACTCAACAATATTGCTGAGTATAGATATGGTGGTGATCCATGGGATAGTGATACCGATGATGATGGACTCAGCGACTATGATGAGGCGCAAATAGGCACTGATCTCAGACTTAATGACACGGATGGTGACGGCTATAGCGATGGCTATGAGGTGTCTCATGGTACTGATCCACTTGATCCAGATGATTATCC
>CAZVPA010000086.1:0-11164 GCA_964628995.1 uncultured Nitrososphaerota archaeon
GATTCATATTCAAGACCCTGTGATACCTCCTCAACAAGCTCAAGGAATTCATCATATAGTTCTTCAAGTACCACAAGGTCGGCCATAAATGTCGTTATGAAGTCAGAATCAATGCTATCAACATCAAACTCAACCAGAATCTCCTCAGCCTTTGTTTCTAGTTCCCTAACAATATTAAAGACAGGATCATAAGCCCTATTTAATCGAGCCCTAATGTCATGCGCATCATATTCAGACATGTAAGAACACCATCAATACCTAACCTCCAAGCAACCATCATATCAACACTAACAATACTTAAAAATCAATCATGCATCCTAAGGGCCCTAGGATCAACTTACCCTCCCCTCCAACCAGTCTCACCCCTAGAGCGCCGCGAGCTCGCTTACTGCCGCTCCCTTCCGGGCCCGCGCAGGTTCGCGCACCCCACAAGGGGGTGGCTGGTACCCTCCGTCCTTCGACGGAGAGCACCAAGCAACCCGCGGCCCCTAGGGACTGGTCTTCATTGGGTCGAATAAGCGATCCTAGGGCTTTCCTCATATGTTCATAACCATATCATAGGTTATAGGGTTATTTGCATTTCCTTAATATATTTGTAGTATGAGAATCCTGGTGGTAGCCTTTTTTTGCTCCTGTAGTAGTCTATTAATCTATTAATTTTGCTCTCGGTAAGTTGGAGAGATCTTTTTGCGCGCTTATCTTTTTTGTGTTGTAGGAGGTGTTTTCGTATCCTTAGAGCTTTCCTTATTAGGTTCATGAGATCTTCGGGTATCTCTGGTAGAAGGTTATTTTCCTTCAACACCTCGCAAAGTTTTTTCCCCAATATCTGCCTAACTGACGGGATTCCGTACTGGTCGCGGAGTATTAAGCCTATCTTAGCTGGGGGTTCTCCCTTTCTGGCAAGCTCCACTATTATGTTTTCTATTTCCTGTGGTGTTAACTTTACAAACTTCGGTGGCGAGGTTCTATACAGCCTTTTTGACTGTGCACGGCCCCTGCGCCTAGCATAAAGTTTTGCCATTAATTGACACCCCAATATTGTTTGCCAGACTGATTTGAATGAATTAAATAAGCTATTTAAAGCTGTAGAAATCAACTTCGTTGATGACTCATCAATGTTAGGTTAAATTGAGAGTTTTGAAGTGGAATTGGTGATGAGAAATTGATAGAGATCCATAGACTTGAGAACTTTCTGCCCATGGGGAGGAGACCCATTGAGATTGTAGAGAGGAAGGGTATTGGCCACCCAGACACGATGTGTGATGGTATTGGGGAGAAGATATCTCTGTATCTGGCCAGATATTATTACGAGAACTTTGGTTATCCTCTCCATTTCAATATTGACAAATGTGTTTTGGCTGGGGGCAGGTCGCAACCTCGATTTGGGGGAGGGAAAGTTATCGAGCCAATACTGCTTCATTTTGTGGGTAGGGCAACACTAAGTGTAAGAACTAGTGAGGGGGAGGAGCAGGTTCCAATAGGCCCCCTTGTGAGGCAGGCGGTCTTTGATTGGATTCATGAAAACTTTAGATATTTGGACCCAGCAAAACATTTATCTATAATCTATACTATCAGACCTGGGAGTGTGGATTTGAGATCCGTTTTTGATAAGATCCAGAAGAGTAAGGTCCCCCTAGCTAACGATACGAGTATTGGTGTTGGGTTTTACCCGTTAAGTGAGACAGAAAAACTCTGTCTGGAGGCTGAACGTATGCTCAATAGTAAAGAGTTTAAAAGAAGATTTCCAGCAGTGGGGGAAGATGTAAAGGTAATGTGTGTGAGAAAGAGAGATGAACTGAGAATGACAATAGCCATAGCGATGGTTGATAGAGAACTCCAAGACAAGAATGAATATATCAGCACGAAGGAGCAGGTAACAGAGGAACTCTTCAGAGTCCTCTCAGGAAAAACAAATCTTCATCTTATTATAAACGTAAATACCGCTGATGATCCGGCTAGGGACATATATTATATAACAGTAACGGGTACATCCGCAGAGAGTGGTGATGATGGACAGATCGGTAGGGGTAATAGGTGGAATGGGTTAATAACCCCACTTAGATTTATGAGTATTGAGGCTCATGCCGGGAAAAACCCTGTATCTCATGTGGGGAAAATTTACCAGTTCGCGGCTCAACACGCAGCAGAAAAAATATACCATGAGACAGGAATCGATGAGGTATATGTACTCCTAGTATCCACTATAGGCGAACCAATTAATAAGCCACAATTGGCATACGTGCAGTATATTGGGGAGAGGTCTAGTAATATTGAAAATGAGATCAGAGCAATCCTAAAGGAAGTATTAGAATATCTACCAAAATTCTGGGAAGACTTTATAAAGGAGAGGATAAAAGCTCTATAGTTCTTCCTAGTTCTATGGGGTTATATTAACTTTTTCAAAGTGCTAAGATTCTTATCTTATTGTGTTTTGGTGTGTCTTCATGAAACTTATTTTTATTACTGGATCACTTTCAGGTCTAGGAAAAGGTACTATCGCTGCTAGTATTGGGGCTATTCTCCAGGCCTATGGTTTTGATGTAACGATAGCTAAGATAGACCCGTACATAAATATCGATGCTGGGCTAATGAATCCCCATGAACATGGAGAGGTTTTTGTATTGGAGGAGATCTGGGAGTTTAGGCCTGTGGATGATTTTATATATACGATCTGCGAGGTTGATCAGGATTTTGGGACCTACGAAAGATTCCTACATAAGAATCTTCATCCATCCCAGAATATTACGAGTGGCCAGATATACCTCTCTGTAATTTTGAAGGAGAGAAAAGGTAAATACTTGGGGAAAACGGTACAGCTAATACCCCACGTGGCGGGAGAAATAAAGGATAGGATCATTAGTATTGCCGAAAAACACGATATAACGATTATAGAAGTTGGGGGAACGGTAGGTGATTACGAAGCGGCTATATTTTTGGAGGCAATAAGACAGCTTAGGAATGAATTACCGTGGAAGGACTCATTACTGATACATGTAGTCTGGATCCCCTATCTCAAGCCCCTTGGTGAATACAAAACAAAACCAGCACAACAGAGTTTCAGACTTCTTCTGGAATCAGGTCTCCAGTGTGATATGCTTATTGCTAGGTTAGAATCTGGAAGGCTTACATCCTCAGCAAAAGCAAAACTTTCTCTCTACTCGAATGTTCCAAACTCGGCGATTTTTGAAGTACCAAATCTAGAAATACCCTATGAGACGTTATTATTGCTACATAATCAAGGGATAGATAAGCAAATACTGGATAGACTAGGGCTCAACCCTAACGGAGAACCATCGAGAGTTCTCAATATGTGGGAGGACTTTATTAGACGTATCCGAAGTGCTTCTTCAATACTAAATATAGGGCTTGTAGGCAAGTATACAAGGATGAAGGATACATATATATCGATCATTGAAGCCCTGAGGCATGCCGGTGCATATCTTGGTGTTCGCCCCATTGTCAGACTTGTTGATTCCGAGAGAATTGGTGTCGAAAATCTGAAGAGTTTCGATGGTCTAATTCTCACTCCTGGGTTCGGGAAGAGGGGAACCGAGGGTATGATAAGGTCAGCAATATTTTCAATGAGAGAGAGAATACCATTTCTCGGGATATGCTTTGGAGCCCAACTAGCAACTGTTGCCTTCGCAAGAGAGGTCATGGGGTGGCATACAGCAAACTCCACAGAAATAGATCCAAACACTGAATATCCTGTTGTTGACTTACTGCCAGAACAGAAAAAAATTGTTGGGCTGGGTGGAACTATGCGTCTAGGAGGTCTCGAAATCAAAGTCCTAGATGGTACAAAACTGTTAAGGATATATGGGACAAATAAAGTTAGGGAAAGGTTTAGACATAGGTACCATATAATGTGGGACTATGTCCAGAAAATGTCAGCGTTCGGCTTTAGGGTAGATGCGGTTGATATATATGGTAGAATAGCGGCGTTCGAGCTTGATAATCACCCATTCTTTATCGGTGTACAGTATCACCCAGAATATAAATCTAGGCCCCTCAGCCCGCACCCCATATTCATAGGCTTCATGGAGGCCTGTATGAACCTTAAGAACAGTTCGTCTAAGTAAGATTATAGCCATATCAGTCCATATTGATCCAACGTTAAGTGTGAGGACGTGTACACCATAATTGGGAATCTTCCCAAGGCTTAAGTATAACTCCGAATAATTAATCGTAAATGTGACTATTAGTGTGTCATTATCAGGTCTACTGATTGAGGTATAATTTATTTTTGTACTCTCGTTCTGGTCGATGATAAAGATTTTTGATGAGGGGTATAAATTGGCACCGCGTCCTGTAACTTTGGCGGTTATTGTAATTGTTTCATTGATATACGCGGCTGGGAGACCCGCCAGTGTGCGTGGTGAATCGACATTGACTCGTATAATTGGCACAATATTTTCTGTGAAGGAGGGCCATGGGAGCACCTCATAGGGAACCCAATAGTTTCTCGCATCCCACACCTCGATCCACATATATGCATCCTCAAGCCTTAGGAGGGTATATCCAGCGTTCTGGTCATATACTCCCCCCGCAAAACCAACAATGATTCTGCATGGGATGTCAAGAGCTCTTAGAAGAACAGCAGTAGTGTTTATGAAGCCAAGTATTGAGCCTCCTCCACTCGATATGAAGTCGATTACGGGATCCCCACCAGTACTGGTCTGTGGTTTTATCTCATAATTTGCCAAAAGGAAATTTATAATTTTCTTTACTTGCTCATGAATAGTTGCTGTTTCATCTAATCTTACCCTACTTAGTAAGGACTGTATTGTGGAGTTTCTTGAGTATCCTTCTGGCAATTCTGTATAATGTTCAAGATCTGCATTGTTGGTGATGGCCTTTTTTGTCTCGTTGATCGTTGCTGAGGTTTTGCAGATCTCGGTAAAGTTTTTGGCTGTATGATGGACAGCATAGGATATGCCGACTGAACCAGAGGTTTCGGAAGACACATTAAGATACAGAACTTCATCAGGCATGGAAATCCCAGTGCTTATCTTAATATTCCCAATAGTTGCGGAATACGGCAAGAAATCTGAGCATGAGATTCCATTAATATTATCCCATAGTGTTACTAGGGGAACATTTTTTAATTCGGGGGTTATCTGGAAAATAGGGGTGTGAACGACATAGGTAGTTTCGCCCTCGCTCTCGCCAGTGTAGTTCTCAATATGACTATAATTCGATTTATACCATCCCTTTCCCTGAATATATTTGTCCAGAACTTCATACCTCCAAACTAGACTAGGTATCTTACCTTGGACCTGAAATATGTACTCAGGGGTAATGTTGGGTAATTGTGGTGGGGAAATGGGGATTGATGGTGGATGATAGGCCCGTGAATACTCATTGAACCATTCAGCACTATACTGGGTAGTTGTTGGGGCATTCTTTGTATGGAAGATGTAGGCTGTTACTACATAAGATACCATGGATAGGATTATGAAGGTTATGAACAATATCCCCCTTGGTTTTTTATCTTTTTCTCTCGCAGCCAAAACAGTCCACCGATTTTTCCAGAATTTTCAATACTATAATGGCTCAAAGTAGAAGATGATGAAAATGACTTATAAAGGCTTGGCCAAAAAGTTGTTAGAAAAATTCAAAGTGGGTATTTGGGACGACGTTCAAGTATGCCTAGATGATGGAAGTATCATCAACGCAATAATACTTCCCGGCCCAGAGACAGATAGATATATTTATCTCAAGCTCAGGAATGGTTATAATGTAGCGTATGCTGTCACGAGAATAAAGAGTATAAAGAAGCTGGGTAGCATATCCCCCAAATATACGTTGCCAAAAATGAAGGTCGAGAAGAAAAAAAATCTCCCTCCTATAGCACTAATACACTGTGGTGGCACAATAGCCTCCCGTGTAGAATATGCGACAGGGGCTGTGGCTCCAGCCTTCTCACCAGAAGAGTTATCACATGCTATTCCAGAGATATTTGAGATAGCGAACATAAGTTTTGTTGAGCTATTCAACATATTTAGCGAAAATATGCGTCCACATCACTGGATAGAGATAGCGAAAAGAACTGCAAGAGAATTCGAGAATGGGGCGAAAGGAGTCATTATAACTCATGGAACAGATACGATGCATTTTACTTCAGCGGCTCTCGCTTTTATGCTTGAGAATTTACCTGGCTCAGTTGTACTAACTGGTGCTATGAGGAGTTCTGATAGACCCGCATCAGACGCTGCTACAAACATAATAGCGTCAATAAGATTTGCGTTTTCAGCAGACATTGGGGAAAGTGTTATTGTCATGCATGGAACCCCCAGCGATACGTTGTTTTACGTCCATCGTGGTGTTCGTTGTATAAAACTACATAGTTCTCGTAGGGATGCATTCAAATCTATCGGGATAGGCCCCCTAGCAGTGATTGATGAGGGAGGATGCAGAGTTCTTGCTGAGAGGTATCTAAAGAGGAGGGCCCAGAATGAACTAAGAGTGCATCCATTCTTTGAAGAGAAAACAGCTCTCCTATTTTTGTACCCAGGCATCCAACCAGAGACTATAGATTTTCTTGTAGATAGGGGCTTTCGGGGCATAGTACTCGCAGGGACAGGGCTTGGACATGCACCTGAGTATATAATGGGAAGCATAGAAAGGGCTATTGACGAAGGAGTAATCGTGGTTATGACCACCCAGTGTCTATGGGGAGGCGTATTTATGAACGTCTACGAGAATGGACGGAAGTTGCTAAAATTAGGAGTAATACCCGCTCACACAATGTTGCCTCATGTTGCGTATGTAAAGCTTGGATGGTTATTAGGACAAGATATACCAAACAATGAAGTTCGGAGACTCTTCATGGAAAACCTGAGGCTTGAATTTGTTGAAAAGGAACCCATTAGTGCTTTCTAGTAAGTCTTTTTTCAAACTAGAGATATGGTGTCCCCATTTTTTGGGGTGATAACATTCACTCTTAATTCATGTAATGCCTTCGCCAGTTCATGTATTTTCGGTGGGTCACCATGTATAAGGACCACATTTTTCGGCCGGTTTGGCTGCATTTCAGCTATAAACTTTACGAGCTCTGTGTGATCGCTATGTCCAGAGAACCCCCTTATACTTCTGACCTGCATCTTTATCTTTATCTCACTAATTTTTGTCCCCTGAACGTATCGAATCGTTCTAGCCCCTCGCTGTATTTTTCGTCCCAATGTGCCTTGGGCTTGATAGCTAACAAACAATAATATGTTGTTTGCAGAATCCGCTAGGTATCTTAGGAACTCTACTATTGGGCCACCTTGGAGCATCCCATTTGTCGAGATTATTATCGCTGGTTCCTTACGGTCGCATATATCAATGATCTCATCTGGGTTTTCGATGCCTATAAAGTAGTCGGCCAATAGGGGGTTCATGTTCTTGGATAATATTAAGTGCTGTATTCTTTTTGAGAGGAAAGAAGGAGTCGCTAGATGGATGCTTGTTGCCTCTTGGATCATTCCTGCAGTATAGACATTTATTGGTTCCACAAGTTTTCTTTCCTCAAAAATATGCCAGAGAGTCAACAATAGTTCTTGGGCTCTACCAACAGCGAAAGCTGGGATAAGTATTTTACCATTGTTTCTTATTGCGTGTTTTATTAGTTCGACAAGTTTGCTTTCTGCAATACGTCTGGGTGGATGTTGGTCTTTTTTCCCTCCGTATGTCGCTTCCAAGAATACAGTCTCCACACGAGGGAAAACGTTTACTCCAGCGTCTAGAAGCCTTGTATTCGCATATTTCAAGTCTGACGCGAATACAATGTTATGTACCCCTTCAGCGATATGTATATGTATGAGAGCACTCCCTAGAATATGTCCAGCATTATATAGTGTAAGCCTTATGTCGGGTGCTATATCATATACTTTGTCGTAATCCAGAACGATACAATGTTTGAGGAATTCATCAATGTCGGAAATACTATATGGGGCGAGATACCCAGATTTCATACAGACATTAATATAGTCCCTTAGAACTAGGACAGATAAGTATTTTGTGGGTTCAGTACAGTATGTTGGTCCTCTATACCCATACTTATAGATATAGGGCACCAAACCAACATGGTCCATATGTGCATGTGTCACAACGATAGCATCTAGTTCGGAGATAAGTGATTCATCGAAGAAGTCAAAGTAGGGAAAGAATTCATCCCCCGAAAATCTGAGGCCAGCGTCTATCAGGACTTTACTTTCCTTTGTTTCTATCAGGAATGCGTTTCCACCAACCTCATATCCAGCCCCCAATACTGTTATCCTAACCTTATTTTTCTTTAGTATATACATACGATAGATTCTTTCACCAACGCGCTTCAGGAATTTTTGTATTTCCTCATGATATATCTGGTCAAACTTTCTCGCATAGTAGACGATCTTTGAGGGGCGTGGAGGTGTACGTTGGATAAGTGGTTCCCATCCTGTCTGGAGTATTATCTGTTCTCGTAGTGATCCACTCTTACCAATAACGAGTCCCGGTTTTTTTGCTTCTATATATACTTGGCCTGAAAGCGGGTTAAAGAATATGTCTGTCACGCCAGCCTCCTTGGGTATTAGCCTTTTTATTATTCTTATTGATTCCTCCTCCTTTTTCCTAACCTTCTCGTCGCTTCTAATTATCACGCGTAATTTATATTTCTTAGCAATATTTCTGATGATGTCCTTGTTGTGTATAAGTATCTGGGGGTTCTCACAATATATTACGATGAATGGCCCCTCAAACTCCATTCGTGAAATCAAAGCCTCTGGTGGGAGCTCACGAGCAATGCTTGACAATAGTTGTTTCCCGAACCCAACTATCTTATCTAATTCCGTTACCGATTGCATTTTTCTGTTCTCCTCGATCAGAACATCAGAAAGAACTCCACAGTAAAGTAGCTATATCTAAATATAAAGAAGCACACTATTTAAACGAGCACTCCACATTATTTGGTTCCAATAAATATCATTACAACATATTTAATAATTTGTCTGGATTTAGCGTGGTATTTCAAGTGAGTAATATGGCAGGACTGTTTCCTCCTCCAAGCAAGAAGTGTGATGATGAACTCTGTCCATTTCATGGCTCGCTACGTGTTAGGGGGCGGATACTCAAAGGGGTCGTCATTAGTGATAGTATGCAGAGGACAGTAACCGTGAGGATAGACTATGTGAGGTATGATAGGAAGTACAAGAGATATGAGAAGAGGTTTAGCAAAATAAAGGCTCATAATCCCCCCTGTATCAACGCGAGGGTGGGGGACATAGTATATATTGGTGAATGTCGCCCAATAGCTAAGACAGTACACTTTGTTGTTTGTCATATCGAGAAAAAGGAGAAAAAATAAACTCCAATGTTCTGGTGCGTTGATTGTCGGAGGATATTTCCAAGACGAGAATCGAGAATAGACTTAGGAGACTGTTTCTCTTGCTGGCCTATTTAAAGGCTAAAAATTATGGGAAGTCGATAATGGCACTACTGCTATCAAGGGGGAAGATATCTGAAAGCTCGATCGCATCTCTCACTGGTATGTCCCTTCTAAATAGTAGGGCCGTAATATCATCACTTCTATCCTTCGGTCTAATACATATAGTTGGTGAGAAACAGCTAAGGATGAAGAATCGTAGGAGATATGTAGAAATAATATTTGGAGTGGACCCAACTGCTGCTGGGCGCGTACTTAGAGAGATCCTTGCGAATGCTCTATCTCTACTAAGATCGGTTTATGACGCGATTTCGATGGAACAACTAGTATACTACTGCCCAAAGGACATCGCCATCTTTATGGAGAGTGATATTGATATGTTGGAATATAAGTGTCCTATCTGTGGTGAGCCTCTAGAGCCAGTATGGGTAAGTGTTGACAAGATCGACGAATTTATCGAAAAAATGAAGAAGGAGTTCAAAAAGGCAACAATGTTTTGATCAGTAGTTCCAGCGTTCATCACAACTCAGCCGACTGTTTATTCATCATCTCATGGCAAAAAGTTAATCTATACTATTTTTGTTATAGCTATTCATCCTTTAGCTTGGTTCTTATTTTAGGGTTCCTCTAGGGGGGAACTGGTTGTCTCTCTATTTTTAAAGAATATTAAAGATAGTATTGATGACATCGCATGGGTGTGGTTTATGTCCGCGGAGGAAGGGTTGTTCATAGAGTTTGTTGAGGAGCAGGAGGCTGAGGCCGAGTATGGATTCAAAAATCCCAGAGTATCAACAAAGGGCAAAATAATTATCAAAAATAGAACTGGAGGAATGCTAAGTGATGTTGAAATAGAACTAAAGGGTTTCGAAGGCACAAATCTGGAACCAAAACTTTTCTTAGGAATAATTAAGGACGGAGAGGACAAAGTAATAGAGTATGATGTGACCAAGGAGTTTCTGGGGGTAAAAATTATTGAGGATCTACAATTCCCACCAGAAGTCCCAGAACCCTTCGCCCTAAGATGCGATCCTATATCCATAAAATCAGTCTTTAACGTCATTAACGAGATGGAGGTGCCTGCGAGATTCACTATCAACAAGATAATGCCTAAGCCGTTCAAAGTGGCAAGTGCACCATCTACTCCGAGTGGCAGTTTTGTGCAAGAGGAAGGGAAAATATCTTGGAGTGATGCGACAGTAGAAGGCGGAAGCGAAACAAATCTATCTGTAGATATTACTGTTCATCCAGAGGAGACTGAAACATTCAATTCTGGAGAAATAACATACGAGTGGGAGGCTGAAGGAGCAACACTAAGTGGCCTTAGGTTCGGAACAATAACAGGCATCCCCAAACACTCAAAGAAAGTTGTGGTTGAGGAGAGAGTCGAAACCCCACAGATATGGGATATATCGATAGTCATTACGAATAATTCGAAGGAGACAATAAGTGTTGGTGCTACAATAGAGATCAGAGAAGGTGAACTCTTAACAGAGGTTGAAGGAGGGAAACCAATAAAGGGATCTATTGAGAGAAGAGCTCCTGGGATAAGAGCCTACGACATTGTCAAGCTTGATCCAATAACGATTAACCCAGGCGAGACCGGAACATTGGGACCAATAACAATACAGAATCCGGCAAAACCAAAAATTAGGGAAAAACTAATGTTTACGATCCATCCAAAGGTATCATACAAGATAATATCTAAGGGTAAGATTGGAGACGTACCGATACCTGTCGTATGGGGTAAGGTCACGAGGA
>CAZVPA010000087.1:0-11066 GCA_964628995.1 uncultured Nitrososphaerota archaeon
TGCGTTGTTCATTGTTATTAGTCCATATACGTACGGGCTTATCTCGCCCCTGCCGAATCCGCTTATGTTCGCATTCCCTAGCCCAATGTTGTTGAGTGCTTCCTGGTTTTCGCTCATTATTATGTCCCCAAGCCTTGTCTCTAGGAATGTTTCTCTTGGGCATAGTATTGTTCTGAATTCTCCGTCTACCCTCATTATTATTACTACGTACTCCGTTTCTGGCTTCACCACGAATCCTGGTTTCGCAACCATGTATATTTTTGTGAATTCCTGCGTGTATTTCTCTATGCTGTAGCTCAGCCTCGCCTTTGCGTATAGCCATTCTGCGTGTAGTTTGAGCTCTATGTGCCATACTTGCCTCTCCTGCTCCTCCTTTTTCCATCCGTCTGTTGTTCTTGTTTCTGTTTTTTCTAGTGCTTTGTGCCACCATACCCATAGGGTTGTTGTTGTGCTCTTTATGTATAGTGCTATCCTCACCTTTGTTGCTTCCTTGTTGTCCGGTATGTCCACGTAGTATGTCCTTGTTTCTGGGTGGTCTTGGTAGTTTGCTCTTCCTTTTCCCTCTAGGTATGGTAGTGTGTATGCGTTGTATGGTGTGTCTATTATTACGCAGAACAGTGTTTTTTCTCTCCATCTGTCTTCGCTCCATGATTCTCCGAGGCCATATCTCCATACTGATTTCTTGCGTAGTTCTAGGTCTATCTCCCCTATCCTTATTTCCAGCATCAGGTTTCCCCGTGGTGCCTTGTCTTGGCTGTCTATTATTCCGTCCCCATCTGTGTCCTTGCTTAGTGGGTTTGTCCCTATGCTTATTTCGTATGAGTCGTTCAGTCCATCCATGTCTGTGTCCCTTAGTAGTGGGTTTGTCCATATCCTTATCCCGCCTATGTCTATTCCCTTCACCTCTTCCCCGTCCAGTATTTTGTCTCCGTCTGTGTCTGGGTTGTTTGGGTTTGTTCTTGATGTTATTGATATCTGGTATTTGTCTAGTACTATGTATTCTGGTGTCTGTATTTTTAGTCTCCATGTCCCCTTGACATATTCGCGGGTTATGTTTATTGCTTTTGTCCATACTCCTGGTGCCTGTGGTTTTTCTCCTATGTATTCCATTTGTTGTCCCTCGTAGTATATCCATGCCTTGATTATTGTGTCCTTACTTACGTCGCTTAGTCCTATTGTTATTGTTGTTGATAGTGAGTATTCCACTGGTATGTATATGTCGAATGTTTTTGTTCCTGTGAAGTTTTCTTTCTTGTCTAGGCTGTATGTTAGTGATATTTGTTCTTCTGCGTCGCCAAGCATGTCTCCGTCTGTGTCGTTTTTCGTTGGGCTTGTCTTGTATTTGTATACTTCATCATAGTCTGTGAGCCCGTCATTGTCTGTGTCTGTTGATAGGGGGTCTGTCCCTATGTTATTTACTTCGAATCCATCTGGGAGCCCGTCATTGTCTGTGTCCCAGTTTGTTGGTGTTGTGTTTTTCTGTATCTCTATGTTGTCTCGTAGCCCATCCATGTCTGTGTCCTTACTTATTGGGTTTGTCCCTAGTCGTTTTTCCTGTAGGTCGTCTAGCCCGTCATCATCGCTGTCGGTGTCATTCATTAGAGATGCTACCCATACTGTTTCTCTTCCTGCTTTTGTTGTTATCTCTATTTGCCATCCGAAGTATTCCTCGCCGTCTATTATTCCGTCTCCGTCCGTGTCTGGGTTGTATCGATCTCCTCCTAGTACGTCTTCAAATGCTGATGGGAGGCCGTCGTTGTCGTCGTCTGGTAGTATGTGGAGTAGTCCGTATTCGTCTGGTGCTCCATCACGGTTGTTGTCTATGTATATTCTTACTTTTACCTGTTTTTCGTCTGTTAGTTTGTCGTCTTCTAGTTTTAGTTTTACTAGGTAGTCCTCCGATTTTGGTATTGTATCCATGGGTATCTGGAATGTTGCTCCTGTTTTTGGTGGGTCTTGTGTCTGTGTTATTCCTAGGTCTGGTATCTCCATTGTGTATGTTAGTTCCTGCATGTCTACGAATATGTCGTATCCATATACCTTTATTGTTACTTTGTTCCATATTTTGTTTTCCTGTACATATGATTGTGGTGAGACCAGTATTACTGGCTTTATGTCGTGTACTATTACCTCTATTGTCTTGCTGTATGTTGATTCTCCGTTCTCTATTATTGTGTGTAGTGTGTATTTTCCGTTGTCGAGCCAGAATGTTATTTCTGTTGTGTTGTATATTTCGACCCTCCTGTTGGATACCTTTATGTGGGGTAGGTCGTCGAAGACTATCCATGTTGGGTCTAGCCAGGTGAGGTTGTCCTCGATTATTACTGTTATGTTTGCCTCCAGTATGTCTATTGGTGTGTCCTCTATCCATATGTATAGTGTTATTGGTTCTCCCTCATCAGCCACAAATCTTTCTGGGGATGCGAATCTTGGGGGTCTCTCCTCCACATATACTGTTATGTTCTGTATGTCTATTCCTCCCTCATCATCCCTAACTATCGCCGTTACTGTGTATGTCCCGCCGCTCGGGAATATATATGTTATGTTGTCCCCAACAATTGTTGCGTTGGGCAGTAGGAATACTACTACTGTCTTGTCTAGATCCTCATCAGTATCCGCAACCCTCGCCGTCATCCTGAATGGTATTGCCTCCTCCGTCGTTATGTTTTCTGGGAGGTATATCTCTGGTGGCTTATTCTTCACGACTATTGTCGCGTACCACGTGGCATTTATCTTCCCATGCTGTATTGTAAACCTAACTAGGTATGTCCCAGCATACCTATATGCGTGTGTCACATTTATCGACGTGTTTGTCGTTATTATTGTTGTTTCCTCTCCATCACCGAACTGTACTGTTATTCTGTATTCTCCTTTTTCTCCATCTATTAGGTGGACTCTGAATACTGTTTCGGTATCCTCTAGTGTCTCGTTCTGTGCCTCAACCATTATTTCTGGTGGTATGTATTCTGGGATGATGTCCCATCCCTCCTTTGAGACCCTATATATCTGGATTTCCTTGGATGTGTACCCACTATCCTCGTCCCATGCCTCAAGTATTATTGTCGCGTTTTTGTTCACTATGGTTTGCCATGTGATTATTCCGCTTGTCGGCCATGTCCCATTGTTTGGGATTTCGAAGTATGCTGTATCTATTAGTGTCCCGTTCTCTAGGTATCTCAGGAATATGCTGATGTTATCCATCCCTGGGTCCCACGCATGCATTATTACTTTTAGTGGTGCTATGTCGCATACCTCCTCGGGGTTTATCCATAGTCTCCATGTGTCATTCTCATAGGATACTTCGAAGATACCTGCCTTCTCTGAGGCGACATAGTATGGTACTCCATCAATATAGTATATCTGTGCCTCCATTGGTGCTGAGGTCACATTGTCGAATGAGAACCATACCTTTATGTTTATCCATGGGTCCCCAGTAGTGTTTTTGAATATGGGGATGAGATACATGTCGTAGTCCTCGGTGAGGTAGAAGGTGTATGATATGTTCGTATAGTACACATCGATGCCTAGTGTCTCGTTATACACTATGGACATGTTGCTCTCTACAAGCCCACTCCTGAGGAAAAGTATTTTTACTCTATCCCAACCATCCCCAGTAATATTGAAATGTATATTCCCCCATACCCTGAATGACATATATATGTTTGGTGGGAGATTGGCGACATCATAGTGGAGTTCATCATGTGCTGATTCCCCATCATCATCGGTAACACTAACACCAACAATGAAGGATCCATTATCTAGGGGCGTATATGTCTGTGCCCAGCCACCAGTCCCAATATTATACCACTGATAGTCCAGCAGGAAGATGTCGGACTCCGTATCCTCCGCGTTTGCCATGAATAGGTATGTGTCCCCCTCCCTCAGGGCTGTTGGGCCATCAAGTGTTACTGTTGGCTTCTCATTCATCACCTCAACCCTAATACTACATGTATCCCTAGCCCCCTCTGGATCCAGAACATATAGTTCCACATCATATGTCCCCTCCCTCGTATATGTGTGGTTTATCACCTCTCCCTCCTTAACAGTTCCATCACCAAGTATCCATATGTAGCGTAGCCTCTCCTTGTCCGAGGGTGTGTCCATGGATGCCGAGGCATTAAATATTAGTAATGTATCCTCCGAGACATATACTGTGTCAGTATCATCATCCACAAGAACCCAACCATTATCTCCCTTGTATGACACAGTAAATCTTGCTGTTGGTGGTGTATTCCTCACCACAATGAAGAAATATTTATAGTCTATCGCGCCCCATGGGTCTATGGCTACAACATACGCCGGATATACACCAGACTTGTTGAATACTATTGATACATTCGGCCCCGTGTACCCCAACCCATTGATCCTCCATATGATCCCCATGTTTTCTAGGTCATAGTCTGTTGTGTCATACACAGTAGCGTTAAGTGTTATGTTTTGCCCCTCATAGACAACTATGGAGTTATTATTTGGATTGTATTGTGCCCCATAGACACTAACCTCTAGGCTTGGCGGTGTATTTACTGATATTACATTACAGGCCGCAGTTACAAAGTTTGACTGATTGAATGTTGTTGTGCTGGATGATCCCGTATATCTTTTGATACCTACGGCAACAACCCTATATCTTCCCTCCGCCATAAACCTGTGACTTACTGTGATACTATAGTCACTCTCTTCGGGTACACTAAATGCCTGTGGTTCCGTACCATCATTGAAAACTATGGCGAGGGCTCTTATATAGTATCCATTGACGGTTACAGTGAATGATGTCATTTTTCCAGGACTTGTTGTGATAAGGGGAGGGAAGAAACGTATCAAGCTTGATGATGGTGCTCCCACGCCATATGGCTCTACTTGTTGCCTATAATACCATACCGTCGCTATTGTTGATATAATTATAATGCCTGCAACAAATATTGCTTTTCCTTTCTCTCTGAGACTCATCTTGGGTCTCAGAGCTTTCACCCTTTAAGAACCATAACCATACATTGATATACTAATTCAATTAGGTAAATTTCCTTTTTAAAGGAAATATCATGATATATGGATGATTACCATATATTGGTGTTGAAGGCATGCGTCCAAGCATGCTTATTATTATGCTACTGGTATTTTCCAGCATAACCCTCATGAGTTTCAACCCCCGGATGGAGGTTGAAGTGAGGAATAGTATTGATATGAATCATATATCTAGCAATACTAATACCGATATTGTTTTCAAGCCGAGGTTTGGTTCTGAGAAACCAATAGTTGATGTCAGGATCCCTGAGCCACCTGATCTGGACAGTTTCCTCCCTGATAAGGCCCCTAGTTTTCCTGAGCCCCCATCCCCCCGTATCCCGGGTGAACCCATCCTTGGTGTGATGTCTGATGGGGCCACAATACGGGGGGATTTTGTTGTTAGTGGTAATGTAACCATAGTCAATGAGACCCTATATGTTGAGGGGGACATCATTATTCTTGAGAACTCCACACTCCATCTGATAAACTCATCACTAGTGATGTGCCTCATCTATGATGGCCAGTACGGGATAAGTGTCCTTAGGGGAGGAGCACTCATCCTTGAGAATTCGGAGATATTGTCATCCCGTGCCGAAGTGAACTACTACATTAAGTTTTTCCATGGCTCCATATTTGAGATGTCTAATAGCTCCATAATGTATGCTGGGTATTCATGGGGGCGCGATGGTGATCTCAGTGGGTTGTGGATATATTCCTCAGAGTTCAGGATAGTGGATAGTACCATCCTTGGTTGCTGGGCGGGGGTATTCGCCTATAACTCCACTGGGTATATCTCTGGCCTATCAATATCGGACTGTTTCTATGGTGTAGTATCCTACTATTCGGAGAACATAACTATTGAGGACACGGAAGGGATATCGCTACTATATGGGGTCTATGTTGTCGGTTCCACAGATGTTGTCTTGAGGAATACCAATATTAGTGATGCCATCTATGGTATATATTGTAGGGGGTCTAGGGACGTAGTTATTGATGATTGCTCCCTAGGCAATAATACCTATAATGTATTTGTCTTTTCTTGCCATAATGTTGAAATAGGGGATGTGTATGCTGATGGGGACTTCTTCGGTATTATTGTCCATGGCTCAGAGAACGTGACGATATACTCCTCTCAAGCCACAAACAATAATGTTTCTGGGGTACTCGTACACTCAACGCGTGATATTAAGCTTAGATCCCTTGTTGCTGAGGGAAACATGTATGGAGTATTGTTGTTGGGGAGTAATAATGTCTCAATATCCTCTGTCAGGATAGACAATAGTGTTGTCTGTGGGCTATATATCCGCCATAGTTGGGATGTCTCCATTAGGTTTTTGGTTGCGAGGTATAATGGTGATGATGGCCTAGCGATATATGGCTCCCACGGTATAGATATGCTCGGCCTATTGTTTGTTGGGAATGGTAGGGATGCATTTATAGGTGTCTCCTATAATATCAGCATATACAATATCACCATAAGGTTTGGTGGGTTCATATCCAACGGGACCACATTCGATATGCTTAATGTTTCTGATGTTGATGTAGAGCTCGTATTCATATGGAGTATAAGGGAGAATAGTAGTCTCCCCGGTATGTCAATACTGTTCTCGGAGGATGTCAATATTAGGTATGGATTCCTATATAACTGTCCAATAATTGTCTATGATACGAACATCACTAGGCTCTTCACGATCAATATTACTGGTGTCCTATTGGATCTCGCACCTGTTGTCTTCCTCAAGAACGAGAACAATGTCACGGTTGATGGGTTCTCACAGGCACTAATACTTAACTGTACCAACATAGAATTACGGGCGAATAGGGAGGTATATGATATTCATGTGTTCTTCTCGAGCAATATAACGATCAGAGACGTGGGTTTCCACAGGAGTACCTATGGCATTACTGTGTCCAACTCCAGGAATGTAATCATTGAGAATGTCTTATGTGTGGACTGTGGGGTAGGGATATATGCCGACTACTCATCCAACATAATCATAGCCAATAGTACCGTTGAGTCATCAATAGTCGCTGGATTCTTCCTACTGACCGAGAACATAAGTATCAGGAATATTAGTATTGAGAATATGTCGAACGCGGGGTTGGTGTTCTCTGCATGTAGAAATGTAAATGTTTCACTTGTAGGGATAACCAATGTGGATAATGGTATTGTCATTAATGAGACGGATCATGCATACTTGAGGGATATACATATAGATAACTCCACCCATGGTGTACTACTTGATCATGTAGACCAAGCATGGATTATAGATACCCACATTGTCTACTCTTCCTATGGCGTCACGACACAGTATATGGATCATCTTTCCATTGTTTTATCCTCGATACATAATTGTTCTGTAGGGTTATCGATCTATTCTGTTACCTATGTTATTATTGATAATGTATCCAGTAGTGCTTCCGATTATGGGGTCGTATTGGTAGATTCAAAATACACATGGATTAATTGTGTGGATGTATCCTCGATGGATGCTGTATTCATTACTGATGTATCGTCAGTATATGTCTTGGACTCATCACTCAGCTTTTGGGGGTATGGACTCGTCATAAAGCGGTGTTCACTATTCAATCTTTCGGATACTGTGTTGTATGGTGGATATCTATCAGTATCACTCGAAAATGTCTCGGAGGTAAGGATGGATAATGTCGGGATAATGAACTCAACATATGCTGTAGCCGGTATCGATATCAACGAGATAAACATCTCGGGATCTATAATATGTAATGTGTCGGACACAGCATTACACTTTGAAGATACAGGTAACATCAATATCTGGTCCATCGCTGTGGTGGCGGGCTATGGACTATACGTCTCTAACGCCCTAGGCCTACATGTTGTATCCAGCAATATATCCGCCATAGAACTCGGGGTCTGGATATCAGAAATAATAACCGTTGTGCTTGACAGCATATATCTCCAGTCCTCAGTGGGAGGATTACTAATAGGTTTGGATGAGCTAAGTATTGAAGGTTCTGTCGTCAACACATACGGGGACGGGATATACATACAGCTTGTTGGAATAGTGGCCCTAGAAAACACAAATATTACCTCCGGGGGTATAGCCATATGGGCCAATTACTCGGGAAGACTCAATATTCTTTATTCCTCAATAGTGGCAGACATAGGAATAATATGTGGAAACCTTACATGGGCCAACATAGTGGGAATAAACATAGACACGACAACAATAGGAATATTCATACATAATGTCTCGAACGCCGAGATGGAAGAAATAGGGATGGAGAGTAGCGTATCTATACATATCAATACTGCTGGCTCAGTAGAGATAAGGAATATCACAATCATCGGTATAGCATATGGGATAGTCACCCAATCCACAAAAACTCTAGAGATATCAAGCCTTGACTCTAGAAATTATAGTACTTCTATGTATCTTGACTCTGTCAGGAATATAAAGATTGAGGACTCACATTTCTGGGGAGTAAATGGAGTATTGGGCATCTATACGAATAATTCGGATAACATAACAATAATGGATAGCACATTTGTACATATAAACTCGACTATGGTGATTTATAATTCCTGGCTGATAACGATATCTGAGGTCAGCATCAACAACTCAGTATATGGCATCCAGATATATGACTCCTACAGTATAGATATTGAGAAC
The DNA here is from genome assembly GCA_964628995.1 of uncultured Nitrososphaerota archaeon. Taxonomy (GTDB): domain Archaea; phylum Asgardarchaeota; class Njordarchaeia; order Njordarchaeales; family Panguiarchaeaceae; genus Panguiarchaeum. The sequence goes on from CAZVPA010000087.1 coordinate 8,658, forward strand.
ACATACATTTCTGGGTCAACATATGGTGATACTGGGATACTACTCAACAACTCTGGGGATATAGAGATAAGGGGAATTATCCTTGGGTCATTCTCGATAGGTATCAGGGCCTATGGGTCATCAGGCATAGGGATTATAGGTAGCAATATCACACGTAATGGGGAGGGGATACTCCTGAACAACACTAGAGATGTCAAAGTATGCTTCAACAACATCGCAGAAAACAACATAGGTTTGATTGTGGAGCCGGCGGAAGGCCAAAACGGAACCATAGTAATACACTATAATAACTTCATCAACAACACCAAACACGCATATGACTATGGGTCAGTAGTGTGGAACCTTATCGCAGGGAACTACTGGAGCGACAACACAAACATCCAGGATCTCGATGAGAACAATGTTAGTGAAATACCATACCCCATCGAGCCAAAAGGCTACGACTACAGACCCCTAATATACCCAGTAAGAATATATGATGTCAAGCCCCCACAATACGAACTACTAACAGTAAGGGGAGATTTCTCGCATGATATGGAGCTATACTGGATTGACCTAGTAGGAGGAGTAGAGATTACTGTCGGACTAATAGACGCATCAGACATACAGACAGTAATACTTAGATATACAACCCAAAACACCACGGACGCCACATGGATGAACACAACAATGGAATACGAATACTACATCGGGTTCACCCAGTACTTCACAACACAGATAGAAATCTGGGGAAAACCAGCACAAGCCCCCGATAAACTATACATAGAAATATGGGCAGTAGATCTCTTCGGAAACTCCGTAACAATAACACTCGAACTAGACATAAGAAAAGGAATACCTATACGAACAATAGTAGGACCAGTACGCAGGATAGGAATAGGCGGCGGATCAGGACTAGGAGGAATAGGAGTAGGGATAGGAATAGAAATAGAACCATACTAACACAAACAAAAAACAATTAAATACGTACTTTCCTATTATATACTGAAACATACTAATGGTGCCCCAATGAAAACCACAACAAAACCTAGAGCACCTTGGAGATACAACACACAAATAATAGTCCCCAATGTTCACATTTGGCTAGGGAATGCGAACATAAGCGGATTCGGAAGGGGCGAGATAAGCCCAAGTATATATGGACTAATAACAATGAACAACGCAATAAACACAATATGGGGAAGGGTTGTTGGGGCAATAACAAGAAACGCAAGCGGGACAAAAATAGCAAACCTCGTGGAGACAGGAATAGGAATCGTACCAAGAGACGTGGCGAAAATGATACCACTAGCCACTGTGCCACAGGGAAAAACAATACCAAAATACCTGTCGCCAGAAACACCAATATGGGCAGCAATAATGGAGCTGGCGACCGAGGCTGGGAGGCTACTATGCGGCCTATTCATAGCAGCCAAAAACTTCCTGAAAAAACTGGTGGAGAAGATCGCCGAGTGGGGAATGAAACTACTGGGGACACTGCTTAGGGCACTGGGAGCGGCGAAATACCTATTCGCAATGGCGCTATCGGCATGGAGCTGGATAGAAGCAGCAAAATTCATCGTGCTATTCCTAGCGGCATCAGCCATATTGTATGTTGTTAGTAGGTTCTTCCCACTACCCATAGAGGTGGGTTGCGGTGTCATAACACTTTCCCTAGCATATGGTGAATCCCACATAACACTCTCGCTCGGATTAGACATAATCTATTACTATGACTTCCCGATAGCTTGTATCAGGTTTTTTGTTGACGGATATGTGACCTATGGTTTTGTGTTTGATGTCCTCCTCAGGATCATTATTCCGTTTGTGCCGCTTATTGGGCCGGAGGTGGATTGTGCAGAGATTAATGTTGAACGGTACCGTGGACCACTCTACCCTATGTCTGAGCCACCATCACCATATAGCTGGAGCTATAGGAAGGAGGGGATAATTGAGGTTCCATCACATATAGCGATATTTTTGTCCTTTGTGTCGTCGGTATTCTCAAGCATGATAGGGCTGGGGGTGAGCCTAATGGGCACCCCCGGCTTCCCACCCGACAGAGCCTTTGCCATATGGGCCTTCGGCTTTGGGGCGAGCATATTCTATGCCTACTGCCTCTTCCGCGAAGTATTCTGTGTCCTCCACTATGACTATATATGGAGAGGCCTATTCTTCTCGGTGATTGCGGGGATCTGCGTTCTTGTGTCGACCCTCACGTTAGGCATTGGAGGGAGACTTGGTGTTGTCATTGGTTATGTCCTACCAGTGGTGGTCTTGATAGCTGGATATCTATTATATTCACATTTCCGCCCTCAGGATGTTAAGGATTTGGTGTTTGGTTTTGTCATGAGTGCTCTGGTTAGCCTCCTGTTCCAGTATTTGGGGGTCAGGATCGCCGAGAATTATGGTGTTGGGCATGTTGGGGAT
>CAZVPA010000088.1:0-10775 GCA_964628995.1 uncultured Nitrososphaerota archaeon
ACATGATGTTGTCCTTGAGAAGGAATGGGAGAAGTGGAGGGAGATCATGAAAAAATGGAAAGAGGGAAATGAATAATCATCAGAAAATTATCATATTTATCGTGAGTTGGGTCTTCTTGGTGGTTGTAAATGTGTTTATCCGGAGAGCTCGACTGTTTCCCATGCCCTTATTTTTAGGATGAAGCGTATCAGTATGAGTGCTGTTATGCCTATGGCCACAATAAGTAGTTGTCGTTGGTGTTCTTGGAGGAATTCTAGGATTCCCTTGCCGCCAGTATATACTATTAGTCTTGCCGAGAACTTATTGTTGTTGTAGTCGGTTGCTTCTATTTTTATTTCTAGGCGTTCTGGCTTGCTGGTGATGTTGGTGGTGAATATATTTCTTGTTTTGTCATATCTCACATCCAGTTTTTTCCATGTGTCGCCATCCCTATAGGAGACATCTACACTCTTTATTCCCGTGGCATAGTCATATATCCTCATGATCATTTTGTTCTTCAGTACTTTTATCTCTTGGAGTATTGGTGGGTCATTATCGCTTGGTATTCTGCCTGTCAGTATCATGAGTAGGGCTGCGAGGAATTGCTCTCGGCTGTAGAGACTATCATCGAGCTCTGCGAAGTCTCTTGTACATTTATGTATGAAGCCACCCGATCGATTGTATTTCTCAATGATTATGTCTAGGAGGCCATAGAGCCTCTTCCTAATTTTGTCCCTATATTCTGGAGGGGCAAGGGGTAATGATAGATAATGATAATATCCACTTACCTCTTGTATTATCAGCCTTTTTTCGCTACCCCCAATATCAAAACTGGGTGTTGTCCAGACAAAGTAGCCACCATATCTATTGTCCCAATATATCGCCATAGTATGGTTCAGGAGTGTCTCTATCCTATCCAGATATGTGGTATTTCCCGTAATGTTATATGCTAGGATATAGGCGAATAATGCTAGGGGGCCTGATTCGGCACACCACCTATTGGTATTTATTGGGGAGAAATCAGTGTCATAGGTCATATAGAAGCCGTCCTCGTACTCCCTCTCGAGGATCTTAATGCTGGCCATTGTATACCCCAAGTATTTGTCATTCTGTGTATATCTGTAGAGCCTATATGCTAGATATCCAAACATTGTGTTTATGCCATATGATATGCATCGGTCATAGGTGTCGGCTAGGCTTATGATGGCGTGTTTGTTGGGATCATAGAAACTATCCACAATATTCCAGAAAATATCCTCAGCCTGCTCTAGGAATGATCTATTCCCAAGTATCACAAAGGCATCGACAAGGACATTGGCAAGATTTATTGTTGATCTTATACTATGTCCACCATTTATCTCATGAAAGCCCTTCTGGATGATGGGTGCGGAGAAATCCCTGTTCATAAAGTGATAATATGTTCCTGTCTCACCACATCTAAACATATCGGTGATCGCTAATAAACCCATAAACCCATCAAGATAGCTCTCATTATGAGTAATATTATACATGTGGAGACAGATGGAGAGCATACTCACTATCGACGCGAGAGGTTTAGCATACGATGCGACATTACTCCCTCTTAAAGCCTCAAAAAAGCCACCATACTCATAATCCCAGAACTTTCTCTCCATATCAAGAAGAAATTTCTCAATGGCCCCCACAGAAATTTTCATTATCTCCCCCACACGTACATAGGAAGACATAGCCCGAACATCATGTGTTATGAATACTGGCGTTACCGTTAGTAAAAACACCAAAATGAGTAGTCCCAAGCGAAAGTAATATCTCATGACACACATGACCAATCCCAATATAAAATTTGTCTTTATGCATTTAAATAGACCAACAAAATAATCAAGTTTGATAAAGAGCGAAGAATGAAAGGTTGCTGGCTAGGCCCTATCCATAGTATGTGGGTTATTCATAGGAAAAGCTTGATGGCGACAACTATCAGTAGTACCGCAAATAGTTTCTGTAGTGTTCTTGGTTTTGTATGTTTTGAGAGTATTGCCCCTGCCTGTGCGCCACCAATAGCTCCAAGCCCTAGAGATAGACCATATGTCACGATGACATGCCCATACATTATGTGTTGCGACAACCCCGTGAGTGATGTTATTGTTATCATGAAGCAGGATGTTGCTATTGCGTTATGGATCGGTAGTTCGAGAACCAGTATCATTATTGGTGTTTTTAGGACACCACCCCCTATACCTAGTGTGGCCGATAGGAGGCCTGCGAGGAACGAGAATAGTAATGCCATCCAGAGTTTCCTCCCAGGGTATGCCAAATGTTTGTCACTGGTATTTTCAACTTTACTACGTTTCTCCCCTCTATGCATTATATTTATCGCGACAAAAACCAGGAAAATCGAGAATACTTTTTTTAGGTATTCCCCTGGGATTATTGTGGTGATGTATGCACCAATTACCGCCCCAGGGACACTAGCCATCTCGAGGATCAGGCCAAGCTTATAGTATATTTTTTTCTGTCTAGCATATGCTATGGTGGAGGAGGTACTCGTAATAAATATCGCTAGGAGCGATGTACCAACAGCCATCTTTGGTGGTAAATTGAATATGATTATTAGTATCGGGACAAACAACACACCACCCCCAATACCGAAAAAAGCCGCTATCAATCCAACAATAAACCCTAATAATAACGCAAGCATAACATTATACATTTGGACACCATAAGGACACAACATTGGGGAAAGTAAATCTAAAAAAATATTATAGATATATATACTGGTGGTTATATGCGCCACATTTTGGTGATAGTAATCCTACTTACCCATATACTATGCAATGTATATTATGGCCCATTTCTAACAATGGGTGGGGAAGATAATTCGGGGGGCTTTGAGGCACAGATAAGATATGGTAGGGCACTCAGCAATAATATTAGTGGCTACATGATAACAGCGGTCGATTCCTATGGAGACATTCTGGCTATTGGTTCATGTAGGGACCTATATATCCTTAATATGTCCACGGGGTTGTTCCTAGCAAACTATACCTTCGGTGGGATAATTCTTCGTCTAAGATTCATAAATATTGATTCCGACCCTAGAATGGAGCTCCTTGTTGGTGTTGGCTCGCCATTCTTCATACGGTCTGGCCAGGAGGGGGCAACATACTACTCCACCTATAGGATCTCAAACATATATAATGAGGGTAGGTGTCTTCATATTCTTGATGATGACTTCAGCCTAAGATATTCACTACATTATAGCGGGAATCCAGTGGACTTCGCTAGGGTCTCCAACTATCTAGTTGTCTGCACAATGGAGGGATCAATATACTTCTACGATATTCAGGACCTAGCGTTAGTGAGGGAGCTGGAGGTTGAGGCTGGTGAACAATTAGTATTCTACAGTATGAACATACTCCACAGAGCATTCCCCGATGGGACATCATATATCGTATCTGTGTCCGGGATACACTATCTCCACTATACGGCAAGTATCCTATATACAGAATCAAGGATGCTCTTCTCCGTCACTAGAACAAAAACAGTAGTCCTGATGCTTAGTGATGGTCTCGAAGTTAAAGACAGTCTGATAATAAGGGATAGTGGATATGGTCTCCTCTATGGATATGTTTTTGATACCATAGCGCTCAACGATACAATCTACCTCGCGAGCGAGAGGACTGTATTCAAGATATCCTACAATCAGACATCCCATTTATGGCATGTGGGATGTTTGAGTGATGTGTATCTTCGATACCTATACCTACCTTGGGCATACCCATATCCAGTCAGAATGGATCTTGATAGTGATGGCATTTATGAGATAGTATATCCGGGGGATAACATCACTGTTATGGATATTGACGCAAAAAACATAACGCGTTTTCCGTCCCCAACAATATTCTATCTATACCCAATAGACAACAATACTATTGTTGGTCTCGGGGATAGAAAGCTATACATACTGGGGATACATGGGGACAATATAGATATACGTGAGGTCGCACATCTAGGCAAATACTTTGACTGTTGGACATTCATCACGCTATATTTCTATCTGATGATACCATTCCTCCACCGCATACTTACAAGTAGGCCGAGTGATGGGGATAAAACATACATAGTTATTATCAGCATACACTCCGTAGGTTTTACATTCATCAGAGATGGCGAGATTTATGGATCGGTAGCCAACATAACGGATAGGATTATAAGCCTAAAATGTATAGGCTTTGGTATGATTAACGAGGGCACCATATACCCAATGATCATTGATACCCACGGCAGCTACTGGATTAAGAGCAGTAGTTTATGGGGCACACATTATGTTCTTGCCCCTAATGGGAGTATTAATCCCATCAATATGGAGAATCCCCTTCTAGTGTTCCCCTATAATGACACGCTATTCACTTATAGGGATGGCCTAGTGGTCATATATGATCTAGTTAGAGGTATCGAGACGGAGGTGGCCAATATATCCGAGATCCTGCGAGGTGAGGGGTATGGTGGCTTCCAGTACATTAGGGGCCCCTGTGGTGCCTGGCTCGACATGGACGGGGACAACATAAGGGATATATTGGCATGTGTCCTGTTGTTTAATGAAAGTGGATTATTTAGTATAATGGTTGTCTTGGTGAACGCATCACTATCTGGGTTTAGGTATGAAATAGTTAATATGAGTTCTATACCTGGGCCATGGCTGGCCACTAGTGTCTTGAGGCTGGAAAACGGCTTGCTGGTGTCGTTCATAGGGATGTGGGACGGTCTAGTGCTTAATATAACGAGAGACCTGAACATAGCCATATATAGTATTTATAAAAGTACTGGGGATATAGATCTCATACTATCGGAGGAGTATGGTGGAGCCCTAGCATTGGTGGACCTCCAAGATTACTCATCAATGGAAAAAATCGAGCCACTACATGTCAAAAGCATACTTGTCTACACCCCCACCAACACGAGTTTCTACAGTATGGGTGGCCCTGTCGACATTAACAAATATGATAACACGGTAGTGTTCGCAACGGAGGAAACGATATATGTCCTTAGGGAGGGGGAGGCAAGACCAATACTGAACATCGCTGGGTGGGGCATGAAGACATTCGATATTAATGGAAACCAATGCTATATAGCGTTGGAGGGTGGGGAATTATTGGTGGCAGACATAAGTGTTGGAAGAATACTGGGTACATATATAGTGCCGAGAGACATCGCATTCATTAGAATATGGAACAACACAGTAATACTCTTCGCAGATAGGGAGGATAGTGTGGTTATAGGGACATTAAAGAGTGAAAGAGAATGCGTACTTCGCAATGAGAACTTGCTCTATGCCTTCAAGACACCCCAAGGAGTCCTAGTTATGACTGACAGAGACTATTATATTGTACAAGTAAGGTATGTATCCACGGAGACAAGTACTACTGGTGAGGAGAACATAAAAATATTTATCCTAAGACTTAATACATCGGCATATATGATCTTGGCCATACTAGCAATCATTATTATTACAATATTCGTCATTATTGAAAAGAAAAGAGCCCGTAGAAAACAAAGTAGGCCTCTCAGAACAAGCCTGGGTCACCGCTAGATAGTGATGGAGACGTATTCTTGGTGGTATATCCAAAAGATGCTAGACATAAAATCGATGGTGAGAGAAAGTTAGAGCCAAAAATTCTATTTAAAATACATATGTGGAGCCCTGGTTGTCATGGTTTCAGATTGTAGAATTGTAATTCTGGTGATGATGAAACAGAAGAGAATCATTCTGAAGGAAAAAACAGGGAAGGTGTTTAGAAAAGAGGGTTTTCTTTGAGCTTACACATCTGCAGTATCATGTTTTTTCTGGGAGGGCTGTGTCCTGACATATTTTAGTATTGTGATTATTAGGCCAATAATTATGGACAGTAATATCAGTAGGGTGACTATCTTTGCCAGTATTATGTATTCTGGCGGTATTTCCATCAGCCTGATACTCCCTATAAAGTCCTCAAATGTTTTCTTTTCGGGGTTATAGTCAAATGTTATTATCTGTATGTCCTCAGTATAGATATTGGCAATGAAAAACCATGGCACGAATATTAATGAGAATAGGTTTCTGATCGTGTTCAGTAGGTAGCTCTCCCTCTCATAGTAGAGGATATAGAAGAAATATACATAGTCAAATATTGCGACCACCGCGATGAATATTGTTAATGTGTAGAGGAAGTATGTCATTAGCCAGTTAAGACTGAGCATTGAACCATACAGATAGACAACATAAGCAATTATTGTTAGGAGTATGGCACTGACCAATCGCCCCCATGGTGAGGAGTGTCTATAGATTTTCTCTTTCTCAGGCGGACTTGTCTTCTTTTTTTCTGGGAACCTCAGAGATTCCAAGAATCGATGGATTGTGTCGAGGACCATATCCTTCCACTCTGGGTTTGATGATATCACCGAGAATGCTATGTAGAGGAATATGGGTATGACTATGATTGAAGAAACGAGGACAAGGAGGACACGGGCTATCCACCCAATCGTCATGGGTTCCCCAGACATTATCTTACTGATAATAGCAACTGTGAAGCCTAGGGTAGACATTATTACCGAGAAGAGCAATACCGCTATAAAGTATGGATAAAGATCCTCAGATATGCCCAGTTCAAACCTCAGCCTCTTTCTCCCTCTACCAACAACATACCTGCTTGCTAGCCTCCGTGGATCCCCAAGCCTATGTATTATCGCATAAACATTCTCAACAGTGAGACCACCCATGTCTTCAGCCTTATCGAGGATGTGTGTCCGTAACTCTGCGATCACATCATCGGCGATATCCTGTGGCAAATACTTACGGACCTCCTCCAAATATTCATCAACAATCATTAGGGCCCTATCCTCATTCATCAGCATCACCCCCAATTATTCTATCAACAGCATTGACCAGTCTCCGCCAGAAATCATTGATCGCCTCAAGAAACAACACACCCTTACTCGTAATTCTGTAGTAGCGTCTCGCCTTCCCTCCATGGAACCTCCACTCAGCAACAACATACCCCTCATTCTCAAGCCTCCTAAGCATGGGGTATAATGTCCCCTCATCGATCCTTAGGACTCCACCACTCAGCATTTCTAGGGTCTTCGAGATCTCATAGCCATACATCTCTCCCCTACTCAACAGCATGAGCACACACATCTTCAATACCCCCCTCCTAATATCCCTTCTCCAGTTTTTTATTGCTGTCTGGATATGCATAGCTACACCATATACATAGCTATACTATGTACATAGCCTAATATAGTATATAGTAAAACTAGGTATTTTTTATGTTAAGTATATACGATTGGGAGAACGCTCAGGTAGCGTTGGTAGGGGGTCATTAGGCGGTGTATGGGGCTACCGTTTCCCCCCAAATAAATTATCCTTTGTCATTTTCCAGTGTTTCAACTCTCGGCTTTAGGATTCTATGTTTTCAATTTCTTTTGGCTTCATGAGTACTGCTACTATTATTAGAAAACATGTGAGTATTAGTATTGCGATAAACAGAGTATAGAATACTTTTTGGAAACTTGTGGGGTGGTCTCTGGGATTTAGTGGATCGGTTCCAGCTATGGTTTCATCCAAGTCGCTAAATCCATCATTGTCGCTATCAGGATCGTTTGGGTCGGTCCCGTATATATATTCCTCTAGATTGGTTAACCCATCGTTGTCATTGTCTTTTTTCGCATCGGTTTTGTCATTAGGATCGAGCCCATGTTTCACTTCCCATCCATCAGGTATTCCGTCATCATCTGTGTCTGGATCCCAAATATCAGTCTTATGTAAGTATTCATCAATATTGCTCAGGTTGTCCTCATCTAAATCGAGGTTAGAGTCGCTTGAGTTTAATGGATCAAGCTCATTGGTTATCTCCCAATAGTCCGGCAGACCATCCGAATCGGTATCTGGACTATTCGGGTCTGTTCCAAATTCATATTCCTGTAGGTTGCTTAGTCCATCATTATCGTTATCTAGTAATGCATCCGAACCATTTAGTGGATCCAAATTATTGGTTATTTCCCATGGATCTGGGATCCCATCAGTGTCCGTATCATTGCTCCATGGGTTTGTGTCGTATTGGTACTCGGCAAGGTTGTTTAATCCATCATTATCGGGGTCGCTTTGTGCGTCGGACGCATCTAGTGCATTGAGATTGTTTTGGATCTCCCAATAGTCCAGAATCCCATCACCATCGGTATCCGGATCCAATGGGTCGGTATTGTACATATATTCCTCAAAGTTTGTGAGTGAATCCCCATCAAAATCTTCCAATGAATCGTTTGGATTTAGGGGATCCAGCCCATTATTTACCTCCCAGTCATCAGTAATATTATCGCCATCGGTATCTGGGTTTAGGGGGCTGGTGTTATATTCATACTCATATAGGTTTGGTAATCCATCATCATCATAATCCTCCATCGCATCGCTCGAATTGATGGGGTTGAGACCATAATGCACCTCCCATTGATCAGGGATTCCATCATCATCTGTGTCCATATCGAATGGATCTGTGCCGTGTTGGTATTCCTCAACGTTTAATAGTCCATCACTATCATTATCCCATGTTGCGTCAGTAGGATCTGTGGCGTTAAAGCCATATGCTACTTCCCATCCATCAGGCATTCCATCATCATCAATATCTGGGTCTAGTGGATCAAATACGTCAATAGAAACCTCATAGTAGTCTGAGAGCCCATCATTATCGGTATCGGGACTAAATGGGTTCGTCCCATAGCCTCTCTCCTCATAATTTGTTAGGTTATCCGAGTCAAAATCTGCGTTTGGATAGATGTATGCCTCAAACCTGTAGACAAGTACTTTACTATCATTGGTGTCTTCATCAATACAGTAGGGCTCATCACCAAGCCAGTCATGGTCCGAGTCATTAATTTGTAGAAAACTCCAGTAGTTCCCATAAGAACCATTATCAAATCTATTGGCTGAGAGATCCAGTACTTTGTCTCCCATAAAGTTGTTGAGATATACCGTACTTACTCCAGAAACACTCATAAAGGCTATACCGTACGCCGAGTTGTTGATGAAGTTATTTTGGAATATTTCATGGAATCCATAGCTCTCTGAGCAGTATACGATGACACCATAGCCTCTAGTCCTAATTATGGTGTTGTTATATATCTGTACATAGCTGGTGTTGCCAGTGAGATATACTCCAAAATTCTCATTTGAGTCTATGTAGTTGTCATATACCCGCATATATTGAGAATCACTAATCGTACATCCTTTCGTATTTAGGCTAATGTTGTTGGCATATATCTGTGAATGTTGAGAACTCACAATAGTAGTGGCCTCCATGTTGAGGCTAATATTGTTTCTAGATATCTCCCCATAGTTTGAGTTTTCAATATAGAGCCCATAATTATTGTTGAAGATTTTGTTGCCAAAAATTTTGGTGTAATTTGTATATTCAATATAAATGCCATATTCTGTATTGTTGTGTATAATGTTCCTAGTAACACTAATATTTATGCCATTAAGACGCATCCCCCAATTATTGTTATAGATATTATTTCCGCCAGTAATATCGATATTTTGGCAGTCCCCTAGAGTAATTCCCTCGTAGCAATTTTTGATACTGTTTTCTTCAACCGAGCAATTTATCGCATCCGATATATGAAAGCCATATTTACATGCGGAGAGTTTGTTAGATCGTAGTGTTGTATTGTTTGAATATTGCATGTATACACCATATTCATCACAATTCTCAATGGTGCTGTCTTCTATTGTACTTCCATTAGAGTTGTATAGATATATCCCCGTTGAGGTGTTAGTTATAGTGCAATTTAATACCTTGATATCATGTGAATTACGTATGTAAACACCATAAAACGTGTTATTTAAGATTAGGCAGTTTTTTATTGTCGTGTTTTGTGTATTTAATAGTTCCATGCCGACATTTATGTATGATGTATTAGCATCGATGACCGTTATGTTTGTGCATCCTACCAAGATTACTTGTCCTGGACATTCGGTCTCTCCTATTATTATATCTTGCTGTGACTCAACATATATTAGTGGTTTGCCATTAACCGTATTGTTTTCCACATAATTATTGCTGGTGGTACCATCGATAAACAACCCATGCTTCTTAAATGTATTATTGGTGATATTCAGATGATAAGAATTCCTTATTTCGCATCCCTTCTCCACGATATTATTTAAAATTTTGTTGTAGTCGGAATAGTATACGTAAATGTAGCTATATGGTATGTAGTTATGAGCCATGGTGTTATTGTCTGAATATTGGAGATATATGCCATCCACAGTGTTGTTGATTACTGAAATATTGGACGATGTTTTTAAGATCATTGACCAGTATTTGTTGGACATAACGCACCTAGTTACTAGGCTGTCTGATGATTGTGTGAAATAAACGCCATAAGTATTGTTTATCATTGTACAGTTATACACTTTCAGGTCACTTGCTAATGATACTCCTATCCCTGGTGCTCCACTATTATTATTCATAATGGAATATTCTACTAGTACTTTCTGGGAATCATTCACACGAACCCCTCCACTGACATCGTCTCTTATTGTACAGTTAGAAATCGTGATATTTGTGGCCTCCTGTAGGAAGCATCCCCAGAAATTATGATGTATTGTGGTGTTTATTATTGTAACATTATCCGTATTTATCCATACTCCTGAGTGTTGCCCACAAGACCCTATTTCATATCCAGCATAGCTAATTTCGCTACCCGCAATATATAGTTGTGCGCCATCAAAAATCCTCATATAGTAGTTGTTGCTTGTGTTATACGCAGTTATGAGTGAGTTAAG
>CAZVPA010000089.1:0-10294 GCA_964628995.1 uncultured Nitrososphaerota archaeon
TGTTCCTTCGTTTAGTAGCAATACAAAGAGTAACTCTATACCACTACTATGCAAACCTCTACTTCTTTGAATCTACAAAATTTTTCCCCGATGGAAAGCTCTTGAGATGGTACTCGGGAAATGCTAGCCAGGAATATGAGGCCATAGGGTACTGGCTAAACTTCTTCACTTCTATTAGGTCAAGGACATGGTACAAAAGCAGGAAGATGAATCCATACACCTTCCCTGATTTCATACTGGGTCAGGAGAATGAGTCCGTAGTTAACTTGTATGTGGAGCCAATAAATCCATTTCCGTATGTTCCAGAAAACCCGAGCGGGATTATAGTAAACATAAACAATACAGATACAGCAACACTTAGGCTTGGAGATACTGTGTTTGCTGTTTATAACAAAACATGGTACACAAACTTCTCAAGCGCCATATATGCAGAGGATCCATATAGAAACATCTATATCATAATATTTAATCCTCCAGATGGCAAATATGAAATCCGTACACAGAAGCAAGCCGACATAAAAGTGGTTAATTTTGAAGTTTCGGGAGAAAATATAAGTATGGAGACCGTGATTACTACCTCAGCTTCCGAACTTACATTCTATGTTGAGGGCAATAGGGTGAAGAAGACAACAAGTTTACCATGGACATTCATTATGTGTACAACACTTGTTATTATTGTGATAGCATTGTTAATAGTAACCTATAGATACAGACGCAAGAGAAGGGGAAATGTTACGCAATAAATTCTATGTATGCCGCCATAGAGGTACATGTCAGCCACATATTTTTAATCTTTAGCTATAAAAATGCTACGGGACCCTCAGATAGCATTAGGAATGAACTACGGTCTTGGGTGAGGTGGGGGCAGTGTGGGAGGAACGCAAAATTCAAAAAATAAGAAACAGTAATGAGTCTTCATAGACTTACATTCACGATTTGAGAAATCTCTGGGATCGCACTTTTGTTTTTGTCTAGAACTTCTAGAAAGTATTTATAGGCAGTCTCTACACTCTTTAGAAAAAGAGGTTCAAGTTTATCTCCCAATACGCCTACGAGGTATCTGCCAAGCATACTAAACGCGAAGTTCCTTTTGTTCTTTCTCAGAAACTCTCTGAAGTCTGTGAGTATTCTTTCGAGATCTAATAAGACATCCTCAGCACCAAGCAGGTATGAGAGGGCCGACGCATAGAACTCCGAAAATGCATCAAACAAATCCTTGTTGGTTTCCCTCAGACTACCCATCTTTCTCAAAACGATAAGATGTATCAATTCATGTATTAGGCCTGCTACATCCTTATAGAATAATATTATGGTAGTCCCCTCATAGAAAATATCGCTAGTTTTTTTCTCTAAAATAACATCATTTAGAATGCTTTTTTCTATATTTAGTATCTCCAAGGCAAATTCTACTTCCGAATAATCCACCGGCATCCGTACACCTCAGCCTTATTTACCCTATTAGCCCAACAGATCAACTACAATATGATAGCAGTGAAAATCCACTGAGGGTTCTTCTTGACTTATAGGTTGGGTTTGGAGGGCTTTCGGAGGAACAACCCCTCCGTCACGCCAGGGAGATACGCAGGCTATAGTGCCCACCAAGACGGCACCTATGCTCCTAGCATTCAGATCCCCACTAAAATCCCAAACAAGAAAAATAGAATATAAACAAACCAATATTCATACCCACACAATTACTCAACATCAAACAACAGGGAAAACTCCTGAGGCCAAACTAATACCCAGATACACTCATACCCATCACATCCACAGCACCACTATACTCAACAACGTTCGAAGAAGCTCTCGAAGCCGAAAGGAGGAGCCGATACGGGAAGCCATACAGGAGACACTCACAGCAGAACGCGAGGCATTAAGTCAGAGAAATGTGGGCAATACTCGCCAATCGAGACGAGAGACCCATTCAGATGTCACCTAGAGAAAGTCTTGGCGGCATGGACTATCGGTGAACCAAAATTACTTTTCAGAGATCCAAATTCAACGACAAGGAGTCCATGCCTCTCCTTCTCGTCAAAGTTTTCTTAGGCAAATATCAGTTTTCGCAGACTTCGTGAAGGTATCAGATATTGGTTTGACCTAACAAAGAATCATAGTAGGGCATCCAAGGAAGTTGTACATAAATAGGCTTACAAGATCTGTCCAGAAGAACTAGTCCGATAAAGCAATATGTTTTATCTCGGTTTCATGAATCTTGAGGATGCCAAGAGGCTAGCAGACAAGCTGTGTAGGAGATACTGTAGTGAGGTGGTCGAGCTTGTTAGGGGGATGCCGTTCTACATTGTGAAAATGTGTGAAGAGATAAATCTGGGGAAGGAGCCGATAGAGGCCCTAGAATATCTCCTATCAGACCCAAACGGCGATTTAAACATCTATTTTCAGGCACTCTATGATAAACTATCCCCACCAGAGAAATATATTCTACACCTAATAGCACGAGGAATATCTAGATTCTCAAAGATTAGTGAGCGAGTCACATTCGATGCCAGCATATACCTTAAAAGACTCCTCCTCAGCGATATTATCAAGAAAATCAAGAAAGGCCCCAGAGAAGTATACTATGAAATTCAAGACCCCGTTTTCAAGACATGGCTAGCTCTTCAAGAGGTACCATCACTCGGCAGACTATCAATAAAATCACTAATTGTCTCTAGTCTAAGCTTTGAAGCAATGATAAGAGAGATGTTTAGAGAGACAACAGTGGCTATAGAGATAAAGGACTTTCTCGGGCGGAGAGTAATAATACCACCAGCTAAAGTCATCAAATACAGCAAGGATACAATAGATATTGATGCCCTACTAATCTATGATGACAAAGCAATCGTTGTTGAATGCCACTTCTGGGGATCAGCAAAAGAGGATAAAATATACCAGCTACTAAAATGCACGAGATATGTAGAGGAGAATCTAGGCCTTGAGGTAGCAGATAGGATACTGATAAGCTACTATGGATTTGAAGACAAAACCACAGAACTCGCAAGAAGACACAATATAAAACTACTGGCAGCACCACAATTAAGAGATATCCAGAAAAAAACTGGGAAAAATTGGGGATTCTAGAAAACAACAGGCATCGCCATTATCGGACACTACAAGGCTTCCCGAACCGCCTAAGTAAGGATATCGAAATTTTTGCCTTTTAACGTACTATGTGGTTAGGCATGATGAAATGAATTTGTCTATGTTATCTTTAAGATTGCCTGTTGGATTACTCGGCTTAGTTCCTTTAGTGCACTATGATATTCGAGATTCGTCTAAAGAACCTTTCTTTTTAACTTAAGACACTTCTCCATAACATCAACAACATTCTTCAGATCGAGCTCAGATAATTTTCTGATGACCTTTACCATTCCATCAATCCACTGTTCTAGCTCGACTAACAGGTCTCCTACCTCTTCTGGGGAGAGTATCATTTCGTAGAATCCTCGGATATGTAGGCTGGAGTCAAACATGTAGTAGGCATCTAGGAGGTCTCTCCTTTTTAGGCTTCTCAAAATCCTAGCGAATATTGGTAGGCTAAATTCAAGACTTCTTGCTTTATCATATGGGATGCCCACAGCAACCAGCAATGCTTTTCTTAATAACTCGACAGTACACCAACCCTTCTCTGCGGCATCGATAAAATCTCCCCTCTCATATAGCTCTAGGGCCTCATTGTATACATTCCTAGCCTTCTCTACCAACTCCTCAAAATCCATAGATATCCCTCGATAATCAATTGATAATCATATAGATTATAATAATGTTTCATAAAAAACTGTTTAACCATGATATATAAGCCGACATATTTTGAGTCGGAAACATCAAGCATATGTATCACTAAGAGCAGGAAACCCCTGGGACATATGGATTCAGCAAAACACCTCAGACCGCACACCAGGGCGATATTGCTTAGGCATGGAACAGTGCTATAGAATCCACAACATTATCATAAATATGGAATAATAAAACCTGATGTTAGAATAAGGCAAAGAATACAAGGACAATAAAGCCTAGGACGATCAATAGTAAGGGTAATATAGATGCTATTATATGTATGCGGCCTTAGAGATCCATAGTTCTGATCACATGTATGTATTATGACATCCACATAACCGACAATGTATCTAACGGCTTTTATTATATATTGCTGGGGCTTGAGTGATGATATTTCGTGATCTGAGCAATAAGGAATAGTGCCCTTGTCGCTTGTAGGAATTGGTGTATTGTCTTCTATTTTAGCGTTAAGGATCCGTGGCTTCATATTGTTTTGTTTTTTGTGAAGGCATTGTATATTAGCGTTATCAGTAGTTTTATCCCGTCGTCCTGTATGTTTATTTTTCTTGTTATTGTTGTTTGTGCTGTTCTCATGTCTTCCAGTATTTCTGGGTGGAATTGTAGGGAGTAGTCTCTTATTATTTGTTGGTTGTTGTAGTCGTAGTAGTATATTGCGAGTCCTGCTGCCTGTGTTAGTGGTTTGTTTTGTCTCTGGTATCTTGTTGAGCATAGTATTTCTATGCCTATTGGTATTCTTGTTAGGTATTTTGTTATTGGTTTTGTGTCTTTTCTCTCCATGAGCTCTAGTATTTTTTGTCTGTGTTTGTTTAGGAGTTTGTGTATGTTGTAGTATGCATAGTTTAGGAATAGTATTGCTTCTTCGTTTGCTTCGTCTGAGTGTATTAGTGCTACGTTGATGTCGTCTATTGTTACTATGTCTTCTATTATTCCGCTTCCTATTTCTGATACGAGCCTGTAGGCCTCTATTATTTCTTTGTCTATTTCTTTTGGTGGGATGTATGGTGCCAGTTTTTTGGTCCCTATCTCTGGCATTTCGTTTTTCTTTACTGCGAATAGTGGATCCCTATATCCCCTCGCGACCGTTATCCCCATGTCGTCTTTTACCTCTATTTTGGATCCTTTTGTGTGTATTTGTTGGATTAGTTTTATGAATTCTTCGGCTAGGTTTTTATCTATTTTTCTTAGGTCGTCCGCTATGCTTGTTGCATTGTCTACTATTTCTATCAGTATTCTTCTTAGTGCTTCTACTATTGCTTGGTGTCCTAGGCATATGTATATTGCTGGGGCTGTTTCACTCGTTCTGTTTAGTGCTAGGGACTTTATTATGTCTAGGAATTTTTCTTGGGTTAGTATCTCGTCAAATGATGATGGGTCATACACGCTTTGTCTTCCTCCCTCCACGAATATTAGTTTGGATACTTTTCTTAGGAACCCGCCTATGCCGTATATTGCTAGTTCTGCAGGTATCGCCTCTGGGTCTATGCTATTTAGTTCTATCGCCACGGAGTTCCACTTGAATGCTTTAGCGAGAATATTCTGTAGACTTATTGATGCATCCAGTAGTTCTCCCCACACGTTTTTTCCTATGTATTTGTCTGGTTTTAGTATGAATACGAAATCCTTGAGTTTTGATATCCCAACTTTTTCGATGAATTCTACGAATTTTTCCTGTGTGTCTATTACCTCGAGTCTTGGCTCTACTGGGCTTAGTTCACTTATCAGTTTTCTCAGTGCTTGCTCGAAGTCTGTATTTATGAAGTAGTCCTTCTCGGGGATTTTGTATCCTAGGAGTCTCTCAAATTTTCTCATTATTTTTTGCCTCACGAACTTCATGCCTGAGACAAATGCCAATATTATGAGGTCTCTTTCATCTATCCCATATTCTTTTGCGAGACGCGATATTATATCTTTATGGCCCAGTATGTATGCAAGCTTTATCTGGCTTTTGGCGATACCAAAGTCACCACTTGGAATCGCCAATATAAATGGTTTTGAGTTTGGCTTATCCTTATCGACGAATCTGATTTCCCCAGGCTTACTATTGGTGGCTACATAGGCTTCCACCAGTTTCCATCCAGTCTCATATATAGGCTCCTCAATACCTCTATCCACCTGCGATGCGAGAACTACAATTTTTCCCTTTTTTACCGCCCATCTTATGGCTCTTAATAGTGAGTACCTTGTCTCGCTTATATTTGCGTTTCCTCCCCCATATCCCGCTACAATAATCCCGTCGTAGGGCTCCATCATTCTCATATAGTCCTCTACAGTTGCTAGCGGGTTTACCCATATAACCCCAACCCTCAAATCAAAGTTTTTGTCTACATAGGTATTATAGCCATTTTCTTGGAGTATAGAAACTATCATATCTGCAAGTTCAAACCAGTCATCTGGAGTCATATTCGAGGAGTCCTTAGGGCTGGTTATTGAGCGGAAATCTACCCTCTCATATACAATTTTTTCGTATCTTGATATCGCGAGGAATAGTTCTTGGGGCTTCCCTGGGACAAGACACCCCTCCTCGCTGAATGTTGATTCTATTGTCCCACCAGTCCTAATAACCACCAGTAAGTCTAGTTTTCTTGGTGCTCTAAATATCTCGATGTCCCCATTCATATATTTGATATGATCCATTGAGAACCAGGCCACCTGTTCTCCTTCAAAGGCAAAATCATCCCACATATGCACTTTTCGCAGATTATCCGAAAATGCCGAGGTCCCATCATTGAAAACCACCAGTATGTTTGGTGGAGCAATATATGTGAGTGCTATCATCGCACTACGGATATTCTGAGGGGCATCAGAGGCACCAAGGATCATCTGGAGTGGTTTCTGCGACCCCACAATCACTATGTTGCAGGGCAAATACTTCAGAGAATACCTCAGAAAATGGAATGTCCAAGCCATAGTATCTGTTCCATGAGTTATCAAGAAGCCGATCTTTCGCATAACATCCCCCAACATAGCAGATGAAGTATACATATTGGCAATAAAAATTCATAATATAGGGCTTCGGAATGTTTTTTAAACTTATAAAGGTAACACTAGTATACATTAGAGAAAAGAATTAGGTAGCCTGGGTAACATCAACTAAAGATATAGAATCTCCTAGTATAACAGATCGCACTCTATTTCCATAAAGTTCCCATTTTTGTTGATGCTACCTTAATTGAGTGGTGCAATGTTAGGTACATAAACTACTAAAAACCATGGCTGAAGTAGTTTAAAAATAAGACCTATTCTATCGTTATTATCGGCTACTAAATTTAAAATGGATATTATTATATATCAATGCCGATAGGGTGTACCAGAAATGCTAAGAGAAAGAATAGCAATATTACTAGTATTGTTCCTAGTTCTAGCATTAAATACTCACACATCACTACAAGGAAAAAACCACCTAGATAACAAAGATGAGGGGCTAAAAAACCCCCTTAATTATCGCGTAGAGTGGTCGTATTGCTATGATGGCCAAAGCTACGGATCGCTCATCATCAACGATATTGATAATGATGGAACACTAGAACTAATAATGCTTACCTATAATCCTGGTAGGGTACTTATTTTTAATGCTAAGAACGGTACCACCGAAGCAACCATAGGTTTATACTACACGCTTACCAAGCAGGGGCCATTGCTTTATGATACTAATAATGATGGATTTCCAGAGATTATTGCAAGCAGTTATGAGGCACATTATGGTTGTGTTCAGATATTTGATCTTTTAAGGAATTCATCTACCTATCATACCTTTGGAAATATTATATGGCAGGAACCTACAATTGGAGACATAGACAATGATAGTGTTGATGAGCTCATCGTATGTGTGGAAGATGATGGTGTTTATGCTTATGAGATGGACTTTGAGTATATATGGAGAGTACAATGCGATCCTAACCATGCGAGCATTGGTGATGTTGACAATGATGGGTACAATGACGTGGTGGTTGGTTGTGATGAGGGGGAAATATATGTGATTTATGGATTATTTGGCACTGTACTACATAGTGCCACTATTAATGGTGATGTTTGTACTAAACCATTACTCGTAGATCTTGATGATGATGGCTATCTAGAAATCATTGTGGGTACTCTTAAGGGCCATATGTACATCTTGGACCACGAATGCAATGTGATTTGGTCTATATATCTTGGTGGATCTATAGATCTTACTAACGATTTGGTGGTTTATGATATGGATAATGATAATAACCTTGAACTAATTGTTGGATCCGCTAATGATACCCTTTATAGTATTGATCTCGCACTACATACCGTTGACTGGAAGGCATATTTGGGGGGAGATATTCGTTCTAGTGGACCCGCCATAGCGGATTTTGATGGTGATAACCTACCTGACGTAGCAATAGGTTGTCTAGATACGTATTTCTATATTGTTGATGGCCAGAGTGGTGATACTCTATTTAGCTTTAAAACAGGGGGCGAAATCCATGCGAATGTTATAGCGTATGATGTTGATGCTGATGGCAAAGTCGAGGTATTCTTTGCCAGTAATGACAAACGAGTATATTGTCTTGAAATTGTTAATGGTTCTAACAAAGTTTTCATGCCTAGTTCAATGCTGAATCCTTATGGGAATGCGAATATTGATGAAAGAGATAGTGACTATGATCTCCTGATAGATACAGTAGAACAGAATATTGGGACGAATATAACCTTGTTTGATACTGATGGCGATAAATTTGGTGATTATTTTGAAGAAACCCTCGGATTTGATCCAACAAACATTGGTGATCTCTTTGGTATGCAGGGCGATTTAGATGCTGATGGGCTTCTAACGGCAGCTGAATTAGTAATCGGTATTAATCCCCAATGTAACGATACTGATAATGATGATATGCCTGATGGTTGGGAGTTTTGGAATAATCTTGACCCACTACATAATGATTCTTTGGAAGATCCTGATAATGATATGCTCACTAATATTCAGGAATATAGCTTGGGGACTGACCCCTGGAAAAATGATACTGATGATGATGGTATGTTGGATTACTGGGAGGTGGAATACAATATGGATCCTACCAATAGTAGTGATGCCACAATGGATTTTGATAATGATGGTTTAACAAATTCGCAGGAATTTTATCTCAATACCAACCCACTGGATAATGATACTGATGATGATGGTTTGTCTGATGGATATGAGTATAATTGGGGCCTGAACATGACCAATAATGATACTGACGGAGATGGTATGCCTGATGGTTACGAAGTAATGTATGATTTGGACCCAAAAAATAATGATTCCTATGAGGATATGGATGGAGACACACTCACTAATATCCAAGAGTTCCAATATGGTACCGATCCCACGGATATGGATACCGATGATGATGGCATGCCCGATAATTGGGAGATTAGTTATGGTCTAGATCCAAAAGATCCCTCAGATGAATTTGATGATCCCGATGATGATGGCTTAACAAATTATCAAGAGTACTCATATGGGACAAACCCGAGGAATAGTGATACTGACGATGATGGCTTATCTGATGGGGAAGAGGTAAAGATGGGTCTTGATCCGAGGGATAAGGATACTGATAACGATGGCATTAATGATAAAGAGGATTTTCTCCCAAAGCTTCATAATGGTATTCTCATTGGTATCATTGTTGGTCTGGTCATAGTGATAATAATAGTGATAATTAAGGTGCGGAGAGGCCAGAAAACAGAGTCGCGATACTGAGGAAATCTATTCCATATTCTCCTCATTTTTTAAGCGATTAAAGTTAGTTTTTTCCTATTAGTTTGCGGTGATAATAGATGAGAACATCAATCATAATTACGATTGGTCTCGTGATCTTTGAAATCGTCTTATTTGTCACGAATATCCTCTCTGCCAAAAATACATTATTGGCTCTACTAAATATTGCGTTGACATGGGTAAATCTGGCACCAATGTCACTATACATCCATAGGCTCGTTAAGGTAAAAGAATTCGAAGAGGAAAAATTATTGGTCATCGAGATAATGTCATTGTTCACCACAACGATGGTGATTGATATAATATATCCATTTGTTATTGAGGTACCCGTACACTTCACAATTGGCAACATCGTCGCAGTACTTGGATCACTCATACTAATGATGGAGCTCCTAGTAAAAGAAGAATCCGTGGACATATCAAGAGAAAGGTTCGGCCTGGAGAGGGAGAGACTCAGCCTGGAGAGGGAGAGACTCAGCCTTGAAAAGAGAATCGAAGAGAGAAGACTTGGGTTTGATGAGGTTAGATTTCTCAAAGAACTCAAAGATATGGGTATATTAAACGAAAAAGAATTCAAAGAAAGAGTAAAAAAAGTGTTAGAAAAGATGGATTAAAATTGAACAATGATATAGTTTTTCCTAGCCAGTCACCATCAAACACATATATTAGCGAGTTTGATTATGAGAAAAGAAAAACCAATACAATATATATCACTAGGAGACATAGCGGAGATAATAATAGAGACAACACTGTAGTACTATGAAGTGAGACCCT
>CAZVPA010000089.1:10304-10756 GCA_964628995.1 uncultured Nitrososphaerota archaeon
AAAGAGTAAAAAAAGAATTAGGATTCTTCGTAATATCGTGTATGGACTGCATTAAGCCATGGCATATTGTTTTGGCCCGAAAGCAGAGATTACCCACGATTTTCCTAGTAGCATTTAATATCTATGATGACAAATTCGAAAAGCTTTTATCTAGAAGACTCGGAATACTCTATGCAACACAGGACGAGCTCACGAAAGTATACAAATTCTACCAGAAATTAGATGAAATATGGCGACAATACAAGAACGCTAGATGTAATAGTAATATATTCGACAACAAGTTCTACTCAAGCCTATTCATGGGCGAGATCTACAGGCTAATACAAGAACTTACTCTCAATGAACAACAAAGTGGAAAAATATACGAAATTTCTGAGAAGCATCATGGATTTCTATTTTTTGGATCTCTGGATCTATAGTTGTTATTCGAATAATAACTTTATATTTTGTCA
>CAZVPA010000090.1:0-10749 GCA_964628995.1 uncultured Nitrososphaerota archaeon
CCTCATTTTGGATGGTTTACTCCTAGGCCGATAATCCCTGTATGGCAGAATAAACATCATTAATAGTGGTTTCTCTTTTCTATGGCTAGCAATACCGTATTCCTCATGCTGATCCTTATTCATTTACTTCCCCATACATAATAGGGAGAGGAAACTATAAAACCTTTGCTCTCCCAGACTCTATTCGTCTCTAGATATTCTGACACATACTCTACCAATCATACAATAATTCATCGATCTCGCAAAGAAATTCGAGGGTGAGGATCATTTAGTCCTATTAAGCATCGAGGACTTCGACAAATTTTCTGATCCCGATATGTAGACACAATTGTCCATCATAAAGTCTTCCGATATTGAGCGATGCTTGGTTATATATTCTGATTATACTCTTTTTTTGGGTGTTTGGTATGGATGTTAGGGAGCCCGCTGTTGCCGGAGTCTTCTATCCTGCTTCAAAGGACAAGTTGTTGGAACTTCTGGAATGGTGCTTTAAACATGAACTAGGGCCCAAGACATCGCCCTCTGAGGTTTCTCCGGAGGGAAAACACAATATTGTTAGTGCTGTTGTTCCTCATGCTGGCTATGTGTATAGTGGCCCATGTGCCGCCCATACATACCTAGCAATAAGGGAGGATAGAATTCCCGATACGGTTATTCTTATAGGCCCCAATCACAGCGGTTTGGGAGCTCCAGTAGCAGTATATCCGCGGGGAGTTTGGAGGTCTCCCCTGGGGGATATAAAGGTGGATGAGGAATTGGCCATGAAGATTGTTGGCTTTGATATTTTTACTGCGGATAAAACGGCCCATCTAGAGGAACATTCACTGGAGGTTCAGATACCATTCATGATATATACGTTTAGAAAGGAGATCAAGATCGTACCCATAACCATGATGGATCAAAGGCTAAAAACCGTTAAGGAGGCTGCTGGTGTTCTCTATGATGTTATAGAGGAATATGATAAGGATGTTATTGTTATTGCCAGTAGTGACATGTCTCACTATATCCCCTATGAGGATGCCTATGACCGCGATTGGAGAGCCTTAGAAATAGCGGAAAAAATGGATGTCGACAGGTTCTATGAGACAATAGAGATGGAGGGAGTATCCGCCTGTGGTTATGGCCCTATGGGCATAGCAATGCTGATCGCTAGGTATCATAATAAGAGGGGGGCAGTCCTCCAGTATTATACGAGTGGAGATATTACGGGGGACAGGGGCCTAGTAGTCGGATATGCCAGTATCATATATGGCGATATCATAATGGCACCGCCCAGAAGGATGAGGCCTAGGGAAAAGATCCGCGAAGTACCCCTCTATGCATGACCGTGGAGAAGTAATAATAAGAAACGCAAGGATAAGTGATATTGATGCGATAAAGCGTGTGGAGGACAGGAGTTTCAAATATCCATATTCCAAAAGCTTTCTCCTATATCTACTCAACATCTCTGATGCCTTCTATGTCGCCACAATTGATAGTCCAGACAAAATCGTTGGATACATTTGTGGATCAGTAGAGGGGGATAGGGGCCACATAATCTCGATAGCGGTCGATCCATCATACAGAAGGAGGGGCATAGGAAAGCTACTCATGGAAAGAATTATGAGTTTCTACAGGGAGCGTGGAATACGGAGGGTATATTTAGAGTGCCGCGTATCCAATAGGGTGGCACAGAGATTCTATGAGGCTCTTGGGTTCAGAAGGAAATGTATAGTGAAGCAGTACTATGAGAATGGAGAGGATGCGATCGTTTATATAAAGGATTTGGTGTAAGAATAGGGGTTGCCTATGGGCTTTGGCCTAGAAATAGAGATATATAATGTTAGACTCAAGGAACACATAAGGATTGAGCGAGGAGAAAAAGGTTTCCGCCTTTCACATCCACCATTCCCATTCTCAGAGATAATCGTGGAGGATAACAAGCTCAGGGGGCGGCTCCTAGCGAGGTTCTCAAGTCTAGATGGTGTAACACCAAACCTTAACGCCATAATACGTGCCATAACAACAATTGCTGAGTTCGATAAGCTAAAGCTCAAGATAGGTATGTTCTACGAGCTAGAAATAGACAAGAGGCTGGGCCTAGTAATGGCAGTTGGCCTAGCGGACATGAGGAGAAAGAGATTCAAGCTCTCTGAGATCCAGAGACTGGAACTCGGGAAGATATGGAGGAAAATTTATGAGCTATGATTCTCTCCATCATTCAGGCACCAAGGTAGTAGTATTCTCCACGTGCTTTCTGTTTCATATCCAGGCGTGATCCAGGTTTGTTTATTCTTGGTCTTTTTGTATGGGGGTCACGTCTAAATGTTATTCCCAAGTACTTCAGGAACTTATTCATTCCGTCCCTTAGGTTCATAGGTCTGGACGCTATACCATATACCCCTGGTTCTCCCTCAAATACCATAATTCTGTCACTCAGATAGTCTAGGAGAAGAATATCATGCTCGACAACAAGGACACTACACCGTTTGCTTTGTGCTAGATCCCTAATAGCCTTCGCGACAAAGAATCGATCCTCGGATGATATGTAAGCACCGGGCTCATCTAGGACATAGATATCGGCAGTTTTTGCGAAACACGTAGCGATGGCGACCTTCTGTAGTTCTCCCCCTGATAGCTCATCAAGGGGGCGATCCAGCAAGTACTCAAGGTTGAATGGTTTCATAACATATGCTCTGAACCAACTATCACTCAATGCCCGAGGATTTACAGATCTTATTTTTTCATTAACGGTCATCCACTCACAATCCTTTATGAACTCTTGGAGGTATTGGGGCTTGTACGATATTGTTATCTCCTCTGGAGGGGCGTAATTGTTGTCGTCTGGGGAATACTCCCCTATTATGAGTCTGAGGAATGTTGTTTTTCCAATGGAGTTAGGCCCAGCTATCCCAATGACCTCCCCCGCATAGAAGTCCCCCTGTTCTACCCTGAGTGTAAATGTCCCCAATTTTTTAGTCATTGATGGATAGGAGAGAATGATATGTTCGGATACGGTTGTCTCCTTAGCGGCATATACCCTAAACCTAATGGGGGTATCTCTAAATAGGACGTTATCGGTTGGGTCGTACCCCTCCAGAAATACATTTATTCCCTCCCGGGCGCTCCTTGGTTTTGACACGATGCCGAAGGCACCGGGAGTACCATAGTAGATACAGACTTTGTCGCTTAGGTAATCAAGCATTGCTAGGTCATGCTCTGCAACAACAATAGTTTTTCCATGTTTCTTGGCGAGTTCATATATGAGTTTTGATACTCGTAGTCTTTCCCGGATATCTAGGTATGATGAGGGCTCATCAAATAGGTATAGGTCGGCGTCTCTTAGTAGGGCAACAGCAATGGCAAATTTTTGTAGTTCCCCTCCCGATAACTGCTCTGGTTTCTTATCCATGATATCCCTCATTTTTAGTTCATCGACAATATAGTCCAGTATCCCCTGTTCATCACGTCTTTCTAATGCATCTCTAACCCGCTCCTTAACTATCCTAGGGATCTTATCGATGTGTTGTGGCTTATAGACGACCTTCAGTGTACCATTGCTTAGTTTCCTGAAGTGCTCCTGCAGTAGTGTCCCCCTAAAATGCCTCACAATGGAGTCATAATCTGGTGGGTCCAGATAATTGCCCAGATTTGGCTTGAGTATTCCAGCAAGAATTTTAAGCGATGTTGACTTCCCAGTAGCATTCTGTCCAACGAGTCCTGTAACCTCTCCAGGGGTTATTAGTGGTAGTCTATATAGCTCAAACTGATTCGGTCCATATCTATGGACGAGTTCTTTTTCAATAGGGGTAGGCAGACGGGCTATTTTTATCGCTCTGAAGTTACATGCCTTCACACATAGGCCACACCCTATACATAGCTCCTCATTTATGATCGGGTATCCATCATTATCGATACTGAATACCTCCTTCCCAGCACGCTGGGGGGGACATATATGCATACAGTTATATGGACATTTGTTGGGGTTGCATCTCTCCCTATCCACAATAACAATTTTCTTTGGTTTTTGGGGCCCCAAACTTCTTCACCACGGGGTTCTTCTTCTGTATGATTCCAACCTGTGGGTTTCAATTATCATTAAATAAGATTCATTAGTCAGCATATTTGGGATTATCTATGAGGACAATAATAATACTTGGGCCTGCCGGCTCAGGCAAATCCATACTTAGTGGTGCCCTAGCATATTTCCTTAGGGATAGGGGGTATGATGCACTCATACTGAATTTGGATCCAGCAGCGATAACCTACCCATATGATGCTCCAGATATAAACATAAGACGTTATGTGAGGACAGAACGTGTTATGAGGAGATTTGGTCTTGGCCCAAATGGTGGTTTGATAGCATCCATGGATATAGCAGTCAGGTTTGCGAGGCGTATAAAGCGCGAGATAGTATCCCAGGGTCCAGAAATTCTCATAGTTGATACCCCGGGACAATTAGAGCTCTTCGTTTTTAGGCAAGCCGGAATTATGTTGTTGAGGGAGGCAGTACTTAGTATTCTTGACAATAGATCCATGGCCATATTCCTTTTTGATCCTTTCCTCTGTGATTCACCTAGCTCAATGCTCTCTCTACTACTGCTTGCCTCAAGCACATTCCTTAGGATACAGATACCCATGATTGGGGCCCTAACAAAGGTTGACCTCCTTAAGCCAGAAGAGAAAAAATATAAGCTGGAGATGCTTAATGATCCTAAGCAGATAGTGGCGAGTGGCGAATTTACTGGTATTTTTTCCGCTATTAGACGGATAAACCCCCGTGCTGTGAAGTTTGATGTATGGCCAGTATCTGGGGTTACAGGGGAGGGGCTGGACGCCTTGGTTATGAAGATGGAGGATCTCTTGGGTGAGGACTAGGGGGATATTTCCATTGTTATTAGATCTCTTATGCTATTACACTCGTCCAATATCTCCTCGATACCCCCACTTTCCAACCATTCTTTATATTCTTCGGATAGTCGTTGTGTTTCATCATAGATCCCTTTTGGTATTACTCCTCGTTCGACATATTTGTCGAGTTTTTGGCGGTCGAGAATCATTATTTCCTCATCTATTGTTCTTACGACATCAACCTCTAGGTCTACATACCTTATCGATCTGGGATATATCTCTATAGGGGTATTTATGTTTACATATATTCCCTTCAGCCTTGAGTTCATGTCGAAGTATGCGGTTACTAGCTTTGTGTCTCCCTCTCTCGCAAATGTTATCCCATAATCGCCTGCCTCCTTTGGGGCGTTTATTCCGTCATAATATCCACCAGGATTGAACTTCCTGAAGAGAACATACTCCATAGATCCATCTCTCTCCCTAACATCTATTGTTTTTGCTGGGCCCAGAATCACCCTCCGCATGGATGGTTTTAGATGATATATCTTTATGACATCCCCGACCTTTGGGAGGATATTCTCCCTCACATGCTCATTAACCAGATCCGACATTACATCCAAACTGAAATCTGGTAGCTTTGAGAGTTTGCCCTCAACGAAATCAACCAAATAGCTTGTGGCCTTATTCAGTGTCTTCAGCCAGTGGTGGTGTCTCAGGGTTACGGTTACCTCCGACCTTAGCTTATCAAGCTTCTCCTTTGTCTTCATGGGGAAGTACGCTAATAGCACATTTATCCCCTCTCTTATCTGTGTGAATGCTGGGGCATCCCTCGCTTTCTCCATCAACTCTTGTGTGTATTCTCTTAGTTTCTCCATCTCCTCACTTATCTCCTCAACATCCACATGCATAGCGGACGTTCTAAATATTGCTCCCCATCCAGGAGGCCTAAGTATATTCCCAATATCCATAAGCTCTATTTTCCTCGGCCCCTTTATTTTCCGGGACACCTTAATTGTTTCCTTCTTTATGAGCACTACAAACTCTCCAGGTACAGATATCATGTCAGTTAGAAGTGTCTTCTTATTCTTCCTGTCATAGTCCTTTACCTCCACTATTACGAGGTCTCCCTCGTGGTACTGCTGGGATGTCTCGCTCTTTGGTAGAAAACCATTGGCATTCACGGAGTACCTGACCAAGTATCCATCCTTAAGGCACTTAGTTATTATTCCCCTCCAAATACTATTGATGGCGATGGGCTCTTGATGTATCATAATATCATCAAAGCTCTCCAGAAAGAGTCTCCTGACATCATCTGTGTAGCGTTGGAGACATTCTATTCTTGCCCTAGAACCACTGGTTTGGATGTCTATGTGGGGACTAAGATATATTGGTTCCTCTATACCAAATCTTTCACATATTTGGGGGCTAGGTTGTGTTATCTCAAAACCACTATCAATAAAAAACTTGGTGAGGGCTGTAGAGAAAATACCTCTTACACGTACACGAATCTTTCCATCACGCATCGGTATTGGATACAACCAGCCACCCAACCCGTATCCCCCTAGTCGAAGTTTTTCGGGAATTTCTATATTGTTGGGGATGTCATGTGGATAGTTCAAGTCTCGACAAATTGATATACTTATTGATCTCATCAGGAGTAAAAAGATGAAAACCTTTCTTCTTTGTAATAACAGCAAGATCGATACCATCTCCACTGAAAACATCTCTACTAATAGCGGACTTGAGTGCCTCCAAGGCAAGCATTATCGCATCCTTTTCACCCATTCTCTCTCTAAATCCATCCTCAAGAACCCCAAGAGCTATCGGTGAGCCGCTTCCAGTAGCAATATATAGTTCCTCCTGTATACTACCAGCGTGATCTAGAAACACTATATGGGGACCAAGCCTGTCAACACCACCAACAATAAAATGACTAATAAAGGGAAGTAGACTCTTGAAATAGGCATGCATAACATTGGCGAGAAGGGAAACAAGTTCCTTTACTAGTAGCTCTCTCTCAGTATTTAGGTAGAATATCTGAGCCTGTGTCCTCAACCACCTAACAAGAACCTGTGCATCAGCAACAACACCAGATATCGTAATTGCCGTATAGTCGGTAATTCTGTGTATTTTCATAGCACGCTTCGATGCCACTAAATACCCAGCCGAAGCCCGCTTATCAGCCGCTATCACTACACCATCCTTAAAGCAAATACCTATTGTAGTCGTCCCCTTGAGAACCATATCCGATATATCTATCCGCAACGACATACACCCCTACTCCTCTTCCTCCTCGGCCTCTTCCTCTTCTTCTCCCCGTTCTCTTCTATGCTTTGATTTCCACTCATTAAAGATTTCTATTGAGGCATCATACAGATCCTTGATTTCCGCGTGATCAGCAGTAAGTATCTTGGCGGGCTCATCAAGCCTGATACACCCAATCTCTATTTCGCTCGGACTAGGCATCTTCCCAGATGCGACCGAGATTGCAACAATAGCATATTTTATGGCGTCCTCAAGCGATATGCTCTCTGGACCATTACTTCTGAAGATATGCTCCAGGAACTCCTCACCAGCCTGTGCGTTCCTTCCAATAATACCAGCTTTCCAAGCGACAGTAGAGCCTCCAGGATCATTAAAGTAGAGTTTTGGCCCCGATAGATCACTACCAGCAATAACTATGGATACCCCCAATGGTCTTAGACCAGCATACAGCGTTGCCTGATGCATTATAGAGCTAATATATCGAGCAATCAAATAAACATCAGGACGATCACTACCATAAACAAAGCGTAGAGTAGCAGCCCTATCCCTAGCCTGCTCAATAAGGAAAATCCCATCACTACTGTACCCAGCGAAGGTGGCAACAATATATTCATCAATCTGAAAGACCTTCCTGTTCGGCATTAAAAGTGCAGACATTTTACGCCTACCAGCAACAAGGACACCATCCTTAAAGAGAATACCACAGGACGGAGTACCCTGCGAGACAGCCCTCCTAGCATACAAAATCTGCAGAATCCTACCCCTCGGGTCGTACATGACAGGTGTTCTGTCATACCCCGCACGTTCCGGTGGTACAAACACAATAACGCACCTCCCAAACCTTCATGCTATCATACTTTCGTCAATCCCTCGCATAAAGATAATCCTTTTTGATTTAAAAAAGGATGCCAATCCAAAATGTCTATTTAGTGGATATATGAAACAAAACACAAAAGCAAGCATGTGGCCATAGATAAGTAGGCCAGCAATGCGAAAAAGTTTAAAAATGGCAAAAAATACTATTGATTAGACTGGGGAACGAGCCGGGGTAGCTCAGTGGTAGAGCGTGCGGCTGTTAACCGCAAGGTCGCCGGTTCAAGTCCGGCCCCCGGCGCCACCACATATTCAATAGTATGTTTCTTCTATAGGTTCTCTGGTGCTGTTGCTAGTAGGAATTTGTTGCCTATGTGTACATTTTTCAGGTATTTTCGTGCTCTCTTTTCAGCCTCATATACTATTTTTCTTGGGGTTATTGGTAGGTCTCTCATTTTCCAGTCGGGGTGGAAGATTAGTAGGGAGTAGGGTATTTCTGGGTTTAGTTCTGCTATGTATCTTGCTATTTCTTCTATGTCGTCTGGTGTTATGTATCCTGGTACTAGTAGTGTTGTTGCTGTTATTATTGGTATTTTTGCTTCGTCCCAGTATTCGTGGTATAGCATTTCGAAGTTTTTGTATGTTTGCCTATTTGGTACTCCAGATAGTGCTATTGAGATTTTTGAGTCTGGTGGTGCCTTGAGGTCAAATTTTATTATTCCTCCGGTCTCCAATGCTTGTTCTCCTGCCTTCTTTACGAGTTTTGGGTTTCCCGCTCCGTTCCATTCGTAGCATAGGCGTATGATCCTGCCCCCCTTCCTTTCGATTATTTCCCTGTTTGCCCTTATTGTGAAGGGTAGGTGGGGTTCTGGA
The DNA here is from genome assembly GCA_964628995.1 of uncultured Nitrososphaerota archaeon. Lineage (GTDB taxonomy): Archaea > Asgardarchaeota > Njordarchaeia > Njordarchaeales > Panguiarchaeaceae > Panguiarchaeum. The sequence continues at coordinate 8,782 of CAZVPA010000090.1, forward strand.
CTACCACCAAAATAACATATACATGTTATCCTCGGATTTTCCATGACAATGTTGACAAATTTCTCTACTGTTATTATTGGTCCCTCCCTAATGTTTTTGTGTTCCGCGTTCTGGCAGAAGAGACAATTAAAGTTACAGCCATAGAAGAAGACTGCTAGGTTGTAATATCCACGTTCTGGACCTGGTCTTACAGCATATTCTGGGTATCCTAGGCCCGTTCCTGCGGGGCAGAACCAGCTCGCACAGCAGTTTGTAACGTGTGGATCCAAATATATATAGGCGACCGCCTGATTCGCGGATGCGAGAGAGCAAAGTTTATTATTCTTTGTCCATCTAATCCCACAGAAACTTATTTCTGAATTTCCCAGAGCACACATATTGGAGCATAGGTTACATATGATTTTTCCATTCTCTGGAGGGGGGTATGGTAGGCCGTAGGGCTCCCTTGATTCCATGTGTGCGTTCATTATGTATGGCCATGCTTCATCAAAACGTTCAATTATACATTCACGGCATACCCCTAATATTTCGCTTATAGGCTTTTCCTCCCCGCAAACCTTGCATTTTTTTCTTCTATACCTTCCTACTCTGGGGATCCACCACAAGAATAACACCAAATAGATAGTATGTATTGAGTCTCATTAATTAGTACTGATTTTTGGATTGCAGATAAGGTTCTCAAGTCATTGTGGAGAGTACTATATTGATACTCCTCGGAGTTTGAATAGTCTCTTTATTGCAGGGTCACGGTCACGTATTCTCCGCAGTATACTATAGATGTCTTCATCTGGATCTACCTTCACGCTTAGATACACTCCTGTTCTCCCTCGTGCATCCCTCTGCATTAATACTCTCTTTCTTTCCTCAATAAGCTCTGGGGATACTCCAAGAATTCTAATAACCTCTGATTCTCTACCTATTATCGACCATTCCATGTGTCCTCTTTCTGTGGGTATTATCATGCAAAGCCGTTTGTTTACTCCGGGGACTCTTTTCCTATAGCTGTATGCTTGTGGAGGCTCTATGAGTCCCCCATACCTATAGAATTCGTGTTCTATTTTTGTCAAAGGAACCGCGGGGACCACAATTTCTACAAGATCCGATAAGCGAAATATTACCTTTATTGCTGCTCTTGGTGTGGCTTGGATGATTTCCCGCTCAATAATGTCATATTTTTGCGCTAATATTATATCGACATAGGTGAGTAAGGAGTGCTCAAAGATTATGATTTCGATATCGGAATCCCTATGTATATCCCCCCTCGCGACACTACCGAAGAGATATGGTGTTATGTTGTTCCTTAAGAGATATCTCATTATCTCCTCAGCGATGGCTCTTTTCTCCTGGAGGAGACTCCAATGGTCCTCGCTATAGATGACTTCTCTCTCCGTATATTTTTCAACATGGGTTCGTCTCAAGAACATCACCAAGAGTCAGAAGGGCTACAGTTCTTCATCATTTATCCGAAACGCCTGGACTCATCATCCCTCATCCAATCATAATCCCTAGATATTATCCCTATTTATAAAAAACCCAGAAATAACTTCTTTCTGGGTCTCTCATGAGGAACATCATAAAACTGTACGAGGCACGATATCCCGGGAGGATCATCGGAAAGAAGGTGCGTACAGTAGAGGAGGGGAAAATAATAGGGGTCTGCAGTGGGGTCATGGTAGATATAGATACCAAGGAAGTATCGGTATTAGTCTCATGCGGGGAGCATATACTAAGAGTGAATATCCATAAGATTGTAGGTGTTGAGGATGACTTCATAGTGGTTGATATGAGTCTCCCCGTTGAGTACCCCTCAGAGAAGAGTATAGAGGTTGAACTCACGGATTTACGTGAAGAAATACGTCTAATAGGCGAGTTGATGATAAGGATGACAACTTCAAAAGAACATAAAAACAAACAATCAATAGGAAATTTCGACTTTGCAAGGATACTATTTGCATAATCATGAACCCA